>DSBM01000019.1 GCA_011049425.1 Candidatus Aminicenantes bacterium | reverse complement strand
CCGAAGTGGTGAGCGGTGACCTGTGCCCTCTGGGTATTTGTGCCCGAAAGGGTACTCTCATGCAGCCTTATCATTTTTTCAAATATGCATAACCCCCAAACCCACACAAAATGGAAGAGAACCCAACTTTTCAACTTTCATTATCCAAAAATCCGTATTTACATAAAAACAAGCACCGTCCCCAGTTAGATGAGGGCGGCGGCGAGGACGATGGAATAGTACTTGGAATCGTCGTCGTCCGCGCGGGAGACCAGCACTGCGGGGAAAGGCGCCCCGGTCACAATGGCGGCGAGTTTGGCATCCGCAAAGTAGGTGCAGGTCTTATAGAATACGTTGCCGGTTTCAATGTTGGGGAAAATCAGGATGTCAGCCTGCCCATCCACTTTGGATTCCAGTTTCTTGATCTTGCAGGCCCGCTGTGAAATGGCCACATCCATGGCCAGGGGGCCGTCTATGCGGCAACCCTTGATCTGGCCGCGGTCGTTCATTTTGGCAAGCAGGGCGGCATCGATGGTCGCGGGCATTTTTTCACTGACTTTCTCGTTCGCCGTCACAATGGCCACGCGCGGATTTTCAATCCCCAGCCGGGCGGCGATCACCTTGACATTGTAATTGATCATGGCCACTTTCTGATTTAAATCCGGATCGGGAATCATGGCCACATCGGAAACAATGAGCAGCTTGTCGTAAGCGGGCATTTCCAGCACCGTGGTGTGAGACAGAACCGCTCCCTTCTTCACCAGGTTGAAATCCTTGTTCAGAATGGCCTTGAGGAAATAGGGCGTGGAGATCAGGCCTTTCATGAGAAAATCGGCCTTGCCGTCCAGGATCAACTGTACCGACACCAGGCCGCTCTTCCTTTCATCCACTTCGTGTACGATATCAAAAGAATCCGCGTCGATATCCAGATTTTTACACATGTCGCGAATCAGGGGTTCATCCCCTACCAGCACTGCTTTCACGATGTTTTCACTCACTGCGCGATCAACGGCTTTCAAAACGTCTTCTTCCTGGGCATAAGCTACGACCACGGTTGGCGTCTCTTTGGCTTTAACCAGAACCTCCATTTCTTCAAGGGTTCGAATGGGTTTCATGATTTATCTCCTGAATGCTCGATTCCGTCTGTATTCGTGATCATATTAACGGGACTACAATGTCCAGTCCCGCGCCGCTTCTTCTCCATTTAACACCCGCAGCCCTCCCAAAGCCAGGGAGCGCATCTCGTCCTCGCCGGGCAAAACGATGGTGGGAGCCAGAAAATCCGTGCGTTCACGGATCCATTCCACAAAGCGCTTGTCAAAAGCGATTCCACCGGTCATGACGACCGCGTCCACCCGGCCGCTCATGACCGTGGCCATGGCACCGATCTCTTTGGCCAAGGTGTAGGCCATCGCCCGCAGGATAAATTCGGCCTTTTCATCTCCCTGATTCACCCGGCGCTCGACTTCGCGCATGTCGTTGGTGCCCAGGTGGGCAACTACACCGCCCTTGCCGGTAATGCGTTTTTTGAGCTCGTCCCTGGAATACTTTCCGGAAAGAACCCATTCAATCAGGGGCCAGGTCGGTACGGATCCCGCCCGTTCCGGGCTGAACGGACCGTCACCGTTCAGGGCGTTATTGACATCCACAATGCGTCCCCGTTGATGGGCGCCGACGGAAATACCTCCGCCCATATGCGCCACCACCAGGTTGCACTCGATATAGGATTTTCCCAACTTACGGGCGGCTTCGCGGGCCGCGGCCTTCTGGTTGAGTGCGTGCAGAATGCTGACCCGTTTGATTTCCGGAACACCGGTTACTCGGGCCAGGTCCTGCATCTCATCCACCACCACAGGGTCTACGATAAACGCCGGGATATCGGCGGGGCGGGCAATGTCAAGGGCAATCAATGCGCCGAGATTGGAGGCATGCTCCCAGTTGGACTCGCGCAGGTACTTCACCATTTCGTCGTTTACGCGGTAGGTGCCGGACTCCAGGGGAGGAAGCAGGCCGCCGCGGCCGACTACCGCCGTGAGTATGCTGGTATCGAAATCGTTGTCTTTCAAGAAATCCAACACCAGGCGGGTGCGGAACTCTTCCTGGTCGATAATGCGGGCGAATTGTCCCAATTCAGTGGCGGAATGAGACAAACCGGCGTCAAACAACTGTTGATCGTCTTTGAATACCGCCAGTTTTGTAGAGGTGGATCCAGGGTTGATGGCTAAGATTATCTCTTGCTTCACACTATAATATACCTGAAATCGGCTTTGATTTCAAGGCTTTTCCATTATTGACTACCTTTGCGTTAAAAAAAACGGAATGGCGCGCCTGGCAGGAGTCGAACCTGCGACCCTTGGTTCCGGAGACCAATACTCTATCCTCTGAGCTACAGGCGCGTGATGAAGATTATAGCAGAAAAGCCCGCGGCGAGAAAGTCCCGCGTTATTGAGCCACGCTTTGGCTGTTGACTTACATATCGCAAAGACGTACCATTGAGCCAATCCACGGGTCACTTTCCCGGGATGAATCACAGGAGGAGAAATGAAAAAACTCGTACTGGCTATTGCGATTCTGGCCTTTACCGCCGGCCTCGCCCAGGCGGACATCTACATCAAGCAGAAAACCCACACCGATGAAGTCACCATGATGGGACAAACCACTCCCGCCAAGGATCAGGACACCGTGCAGTGGATCGGCAAAAACCGTTTCGCTTCCCACATGGAAGCCCAGTCCGTCATCATGAACCTTGAAGAGAAGATGATGTACATGGTCAATCACCAGAACAAGAGCTACATCCCCATGCAGCTCCCGGTTGACATGAGTGACTACATGCCGCCCGAAGTCGCCCAGATGATGAAGTCCATGATGGGCTCGATCACCGTCAAGGTGACCCCCAACAACGAAACCCGGACCGTTGCCGGCCTTCCCTGCCGGGGCTTCGATGTGGACATAAACATGATGATGATGAAAATGAAGATGAAGGTATTCGCTTCCGACAAGGTCTCATTCGACTGGCAGAAAGTATCTGAGCAGATGATGTCTGAGATGCTCAAGGCCCAGATGCGCCTCTCCGATGAAGCGGTTCAGGAGATGCAGAAGGTCAAGGGGTATTGGATGGCCATGGAAACCATTGTAAACGTAATGGGCCAGGACATCCGCACCACCATGGAGGTTACGGAAATTACCGAGAAAGCCCCCCCGGCGGATGCGTACGCCATCCCGGAAGGCTATACAAAGAAAGACAAGTTTACGATGGGTGACCTGCAGCAGCAGGGATAACCCGTTTTACCCAGAAATGGACAAGGGCAGATCCTTCGGGGTTTGCCCTTTTTTTTAGGGAGAGAGTTGGAGAGTTGGAAAGTTGGAGAGGAAAAGCTGCCCCCTGCTTTCCCTTTTCAACTTCGTTCCTTTTCAACTCTCCAACTCACCTCTGATTATCCAAAAATCCGTATTTACATATTTACAAGCACCGTCCCCAGTCTGCGGCGGATCTTCAGGATGGAATTCAGAGCGGCGATGGGCGTAATGTCTTGGGCAGGACGGAAACGCCCCTCCCCATCCAGTTCCATCAGGCTGGAGTTGATCATGAAATGGATCACGTCATGCTGGTTGTGTACGGGCAACACATCGGATGCTTGCTGAAGATCTCTGCCGGAGGAAAGATCCAGCCTGATCCCCTGGTTTTCCAGGTGCATGATCAGGTTGCGCATTACCACTGCAAAACGCGCCCGGGTTATTTTCAGACCCTCCTGATTGCCGACACCAAAAGTGTGATCCGGGCGCAAGTCCATGATACCCAGGCTGCACAGCTTGACAATGGCTTCGCGGGCAAATGAATGCTGGATGTCGGTAATGATCTTTGGCGCGGCATTCATCACCAGCTCGTCTGAAAAGTAATGCCCGAGCAGGGCGGCCAACTCTTCGCGGGTTAAATCCGTTTTGAAATAGATGTTTTTAAGGCGCACAGGCATATCGGTTTCATTAAAGCGCATTTTCAGAGCATTGATGCGGTTGAGGACGTCCAGGTTGCCGGGATCCTTTTCCTGGAGACGCCGATAGACCAACAGGGCCTGATCATACTGATCCTTCTCCTCATACAGTTGACCCAGTTTTTGCATGGCTTCCAGGTTTCCCGGCATGGATTCAACGATGTCGCGATAGACTTCTACGACCTGATCTCCTCCTTCCTTCTTTTCCAGATACTCCGCCAATCTTTGCTTGAGGGCCGGCATATCCGGAGAGTAATAAAGGGCTTTCTCCAGAGCGACGCGGTAATCCGGTCCCAGGTTGTCGCTCTGTTCCAGCCGGTCCGCGATACTTAACCACTTTTCGGTCTGGCGGGAACGGATCTGTTCATGCCGCAAGTGAACCCATGGATTATCGGGAAATTCGCTGCGCAGACGCGAGTAGATTTGGAACGCTTCGCGCATGTCGCCCTGGTTGCGGTGGTATTCGGCCATTCCCAGGCGGGCCGAGGCGCTGTCGCTGTTCAGGGTCAAAGCATCCCGGAAATTTTTTCGGGCCAGGTCCAGGTTACCGCGAACCAGGTAAACGAAACCGAAGGCCACGTACAGGCGATCCTCGTCGGCGCGACTGCGGCGGAACATATCCATTGCCTTGCGGGTATCTCCGGATCGCAGCCGTTGCCAACCAGCGGTGTAGGCTTCATCCACGCCTACTGCCGCGGTTTCCAGGCTGGGGATGCTGACTTCAGTTCGAACGCGAGGCGCACCGACGCAACCGGCCAGCAGGGCAAACGCGACGATCAGGACCCAGAATCTCATGGTTGGCCTCCTTCCAGACTGTCTTTGTATTGTAGCATTTTTTCCGGCCGGCATAAAAGCGTCACTTCCACGCTTGTTCCCAGATCCCTGCGCTCCAGCACCAACGCCCATTTCTCAAGCGCGGTCATGTTGAAATCCACACGCGGGATGCTCAGGGTATAGCGCTCCATGTCGGCAAACCAACGGTCGAAAATTTCCCGGCGCAACTGGTCAACGCCTGCCCCGGTTCGGGCCGATACGCGCAACCCATCTTTGCGTTGGGATTCACACGCGGACCCGGCCAGCAAATCGATTTTGTTGACCACGTTGATTACCCGGTCGCGGGACACGCCGATCTCATCGAGCACCCGCAACACTTCGTGTTCCTGAAAATCGGAATCATGCGCGGCGCCGTTCATGATGTTGAGCAGGATGTCCGCGTGCACCACTTCTTCCAGGGTGGCGCGGAACGAACGAAAGAGTTCCGCCGGCATGTCGCGAATAAAACCCACCGTATCCGACAAGAGGAAAAAGCAACCGGGCTGGATATCAGGCAGGTCCACCCGTCTCAGCAACGGATCCAGGGTTGAAAACAAGCGTTGAGACACGATCACTTGCTCTCCCGTCAACCTGCGGAAAAGGGTGGATTTGCCGGCGGAAGTGTATCCCACCAGGGAAACCAGGGGAACCGGGCGCTGGGCGCGGGCCCGGCGTTGAACGTCGCGATCACGGATCACTTTATCCAGCCGCCGGCGCACCACGCCGATGCGATCACGGATGCGGCGGCGATCGGATTCCAGTTTGGTTTCACCCGGACCCCTGGTGCCGATTCCTCCTCCCAGGCGGGAGAGTTCCACACCACGGCCGGTCAGCCTGGGCAACATATAAGTCAACTGCGCCAATTCCACCTGAAGCTTTCCTTCCAACGAACGGGCACGCATGGCGAATACGTCGAGGATCAACCTGGTGCGGTCAATCACGCGACACCCGAGTTCCGACTCCAGGTTGCGTTGCTGGATGCGGGACAATGAATTAAAAAAAACCACCAGGTCCAGGCTTTCTTCTTGAACGCGTGCGGCGATTTCACGCACTTTTCCCCGTCCCATCAAGGTGCGGGAATCCGGGGAGCGGCGTCGCTGAAACAGGCTACCCGCCACTTCCCCGCCGGCACTTTGGGTCAACTGCGCCATCTCTTCCAGAATGGAGCGGATCTCCAGCAGGGGACGCTGGGCGGCGAACATCCCGGCTACCAGAACGCGCTCAGCCATGGGTCAACTCCTCTAACCGAGTCCAAAGCAAATCAAAAACCTGTTCCTCCTGGTCCAGTGAAAACCAGTGGATATCCTTTTCGCGGCGGAACCAGGTCAACTGGCGCTTGGCGAGTTGCCGCGAATGGCGCTTGATGCGTTCAACGGTCTCTTCCCAATCGCATTCTCCGTCCAGGTACGATGCGATCTCGCGATAACCGAGCGCTTGAAAAGGCGGACATTCCGGGGGATAACGCCGCCGCAACCGGCAAACCTCATCCAGCAGACCCCGCTCCAGCATGCGCTCGACCCGGGCGTCGATACGCGCGTACAGGAGCGAACGCTCCATGGTCAAACCGATGCGGAGAAAGCGGTACGACTGAAAAGGCGTGCGGCTCTGTTTGAATACCTGACTGGGGGGGGCTCCATGGTTGTAGTAGATCTCCAGGGCGCGCATGATGCGCACACCATCACGCGGGTTTACGCCGGCGCCGTATTCCGGATCCACCGCTTGCAGGCGCCGCCAAAGCAAATCCAGGCCCTGTTGCGCCGCCAGTTTTTGCAATTGCCGGCGGTTTACCACGCGAGACGGGCTTTGGGGGAACAGGCCACGGATCATGGTGCGCAGATAGAGGGCGGTGCCGCCACATACCAGGGGCAGTTTGCCTCGCTTCCGGATCGCTTCCGCGGCGGCGAAAGCGGTTTCCAGGAAGCGGGCGGCGTTAAACTGAGAGCAATCCCCCACCACGTCAATCAGGTGGTGGGGTATTCCCTTACGGCCGGACAGCGGCAGCTTGTCCGTGCCGATATCGAAATCCCGGTAAACCTGCATGGAATCCGCCGAAATCACTTCGGCGTTGAACTTTTGCGCCAGAAGGAGCGCCAGCCGGCTTTTTCCCACCCCGGTGGGGCCGAGGACCTGGACCAGGACGGCTGGGAATTCAGAAAGGCGTTGAGTCATGCCAACCAGGCAGCCACCAGGATAACCAACAGAATGAAAGCCACGATCATGACCTGGCGCCGCCGGGCTATTTCCCGTTGCGATTCAGCCATTTCAGAATCTGTTGTTCAACTTCGACTCCCAGGTGGCGTTTCACCGCGTAAATCTGCGCGTACAGAATCTCTTCCAGGCCACGCAGAAACTCCCCGATGGCGCGCTCAAAATCCTGGTACCATAGCGATTTCAATACCGGTTCTTCTTCCAGGCCGCCGCCGGCACCCAACTGCGCCCGTCGCAGACTGGCCGGCAGGTTGTCGCTGATCCCGGTTATGGCTTTCTGCAGGATCGACAGCGCAATCGGTCCGATCTCTTTGGAAAGCACGCGGAACACCATTTCATACTTCTGGTTGTAGTAATTCAACGCATCTTCAAAAGAGTTAAAGGAAGTCTGCTTTGCGGAAATTTTTGAACGCTGATGCGAAATTTTTTCGTCCGGGGGACGAGTGGATACCCACTCCGCGGCCAGCAGCATGAACAAAATACGCCGGGTATGGGGAGCCGGGAAAAAACTGTTCTTTACCACTTTCTCCAGGTCGCTTTCGCGAATCAACAAATCCAGTATATGCCGCTCGTAGGGGTTCAGCACAAGGTCTGTTTGCGGGGTTTTTTTGTATATAAAGAGGGCACGCACCCCGGCCAATTCACGCTGGATGACAGCCGCATTGCGCATGCGACGGATTCCCTCTGCAATGGCGGCGTGCAGAGAGAGATCGAGTGAAACCCATGCCGGCGCGGTGTCCGTTCCCGTGGTCACGCTGTAGGTTCCTTTCTCGCTATCAAAGCAGCGATAGAGGTGAAACAACTGATAATTGGTTTCCCATTCCCAGAACACTTCGGGATCCCAGAAATCCAGGTTCATCATGGCGCGGCCGAAGGGGATGGATTCGAGGGACATGAGTTCACGGGCCCGTTCCAGATTTCTTCCTTGACTGAGCACGCCCTTTTCCAACAGCCACTCATCAATGGAAGCGACATCCGGGTGCGCAAATACACAGCGGATGCGTCCATTCAGAATATGGATGGTCACGCCGCCGTCGTCCGCATCCACGCGCAACGCACCGTCAATTGACTCACGCGACATGTGGTGCAAAACCCGTGGCAGGCTGACTTCGTCCAGCCGGCCGTAAAGTGGTGAGAATTCAGCCATTCGCCGCAGTTACCCTTCCCGGACCAGGGCATGCTGGGCGTCCCGTTCCGCCTCGATCGTGTCGAGCATGCGCCGGGAAATATCACCGGTGGGATAATGTCCTGTGAAACATGCCTTGCAGAAATGGCGGATCTTGGGATTCTGCTTGCGCACCGCCCGCTCCATGGTGTCCAGATCCTGATAGATCACGGAATCCGCGTTGATCTTGGCGGCGATCTGTTCGGGAGTGGAATTCCCGGCCACGAACTCATTACGGGTTTGCATGTCGATGCCGTAAACGCAAGGATGGGTCAGCGGGGCTGAATAGGAGGTGAAGTGGACCGAACGTGCCCCGGAATTGCGCACCATCTGGATAATGGAACGGGAAGTATTGCCGCGCACAATGGAATCGTCCACCAAAAGAACGTCTTTGTCACGGAACACCTCGGCGATGGGGTTGAGTTTATGTCGAATGGAAAGCTGACGAACGGGATCTCCGGGCATGATGAATGTGCGCCCGATATAGCGGTTTTTAACCAGTCCTTCGCGGTATTTTACTTTCAGTGCGTTGGCGATCTCAATCGCGGCGGCGCGCGCCGAGTCGGGAACGGGTACCACCACGTCCACTTTCAGTTGCAGGCGGCGGATCTTTTTCCCCAGGCTGCGCCCCAGTTCCACCCGCGAGGTATAAACGTTGATGCCATTCAGGTAGGAATCGGGCCGCGCGAAATAGATGTATTCAAAAATGCATGGACGAAAAGGCTTGCGCGAAATGCGGCTTTCGTGGACCCGGCGGTCGCGGTCGATAAAGATCGCGGATCCGGGTTCCACGTCACGCATCCGGGAGAATTTCATGGCGGCCAATGAAACGCTTTCAGAGGCAAACGCGTACGCCGGAACCATGCCGTCTACCTGGGTACCGAAAAGCAGGGGGCGCAAGCCGAACGGGTCGCGGAAAGCGACCATCCCCAGATTGGCGATGTGAATCACCACCGAATAACTGCCCTTGACCCGGCGGTACACGTAGCGCACGGCATTAAAGATCACTTGCGGCGTAATCGGCCGCGTGCGGTAAGCCTGAAGGTAGGTGGCGAAAATGTTGAGGATGGCCTCCACGTCACAGTTGGAGTTGGTCAGGATATGGTTCTTTTCAAACAATTCACGTTTGAGTTCGGAAAAATTCGTCACGTTACCGTTGTGGGCCGCCGCCATGCCGAAGGGATAGTTGATCCAGAACGGCTGGGCGTCCTCTACCGAGCCTTCACCCACGGTCGGGTAGCGGGTATGGCCCAGGCCGATGTGACCCCGCAAACGCATGATGTTGCGCTCATCAAAAATATCACGGATCAAACCATTGCCCTTTTTGATGTGGTAGCGACCATCATATGTCAGCATGCCGGCGGAATCCTGGCCACGATGCTGAATGGTCAGCATGGCGTTATAGAGTTTGCCGACTACTTCCTCGTTGTCGTATACACCAATGACGCCACACATGGTTTAACCCCCAATCAGAAGCCCTATTATTACTTTCACAGGCCCAAAAGTCAAGGCGGAGCAATTACTCAGCGCTTCAAGTGTCTGAACAATGACCAAAGAAAAAGCAATCAAAAAGCTCTTCACCATCAGCTTTATCGGCTATTGTAGATAGCAGAAGGTAGGGGTTTCTTGGCAGAACTTATAGAAATTAGAGAAATCGGCCAGGGGCCAGTGGCTATGGAAAAGTGAAAAGATAAATTTAATAAACTTCTTCCCTTTTCAACTTTACAACTCTACTTACACGTTTACAAGCACCGTCCCCGGTTTTGCAGGGAGAAGCTGGACCGGGGCCCCCGGAGGGCCCCCGATCGTGTTTAAAATTCAGCGCAGATTAATAGCGGTCGTAACCGCCGCGGTTGCCGCCGAAGCCGCCACCACGGGGGGGCCGGTCACCGGCCGGGCGGGGCCGGGCTTCGTTGACACGCAGGGCGCGTCCGCCCATTTCGCGGCCGTTCATTTCATCAATGGCTTTCTGGGCCTGCTCGGGATCGGTCATTTCAACGAAACCGAATCCCTTGGAACGCCCGGTGAATCGGTCCGTGATAATACGCGCGGATTCGACTTCACCAAAAGCGGAAAATGTTTCCCGAAGTTCATCTTCGGTCAGTTCATACGCGATGTTTCCGACATAAATATTCATACTGTTACTCGCTCCGTCGCCGATTGGATTGGATTTCGGAGCAGCGGTTCCCGGCGACCCGGAACCGTTCTCCGACGACATTCTTGCAGGGTATGCCGTCCCTTGCCTGTTCTCTCACTTCGGGATTCATGGCCTGAAAAGGTCTGACTTGTGGAGCCAAGCAGAGTCGAACTGCCATCTCAGCGTTGCGAACGCTGCGTTCTCCCATTGAACTATGGCCCCACGAATTAATCCGTCAAGGACAAACAGGACTTTGATTATATCGCAAAACCGCTGCCGAGGCAACGGCAAGGTTGGTTGGCTATCGCCCACTATGTCCGCCCGTTCTCGATTTCCGCCACTTCCATCTGGATGGCGGCCCATTTTTCCGGGCCCATTTTGGCGCCCACCACTTCCACCACGCGGCTGCCGAGCAATGAACCGATACGGGCGCAGGTTTTCAGGTCGTGGTTCTTGAGAAGGGCGTAGAGGAAACCGGCGGCGTAAAGATCGCCGGCCCCCGTGGTATCCACCACGCGGGCGGATACCGCATCCACCCGGATTTGTTCTTTTCCTTTTTGCACCAGCGAACCTTCGGGCCCGACCTTGACCACCGCGAGGCGAGCGCTCTGGTTCAACACCTCAACCGCGCGGCGGGGATCGCTTTCTCCGGTAAAGACCCGCGCTTCATCTTCATTGGCAAACACCAGATCCACGTATTCCCGGGTCATGCGGCGCAGAAACTCCAGGTTATCGTCCACCGTATTGTGGGACGCCAGATCCAGAGAGACGGTGCAGCCAGCCCGGCGAGCCAGGCGGAACGCGGTCTCCAGTAAAGCGTGGTTCTGTACCAGGTACCCTTCGACGTGAAACACGGCGCAATCACTGAACATCTCTGGCGCCGGATCTTTGGCATCCAGTTCCACCGCGGCACCGAGATGGGTGGCGAAGGTACGCTCATGATCCGGAGAAATCAACACCATGCAGCGCCCGGTTTCCGCTTCACCCGTAAACAGGTGGGTGTGGACACGGCGCCCTTCCATATCACTGCGGAAGAATGTGCCCATTTCATCATCCCCCACCTTGCCGATAAATCCGGTGGGCCGGCCCAGGGTGGCCAGGCCGTTGATGGTGTTGGCTGCTGAGCCGCCGGCCGATCGTTGCACATCCATGGCCTGGATTCCCAGCATCACATCATGCATGCCCACACGGTCAACCAGTGTCATGGTACCCTTTTCCAGTTTTCCCAGTTCGCTGTCGCTGTCGAGGCGGACAAGGATGTCCACCAGGGCATTGCCCATTCCCAGTACTCGCTTCATTGTAATGATTTCTCCTTATGGTGTGTGGTTCGGTAATTCCACTGTTTTGCGGTTTATATGCGGCGATGGACCGCTTTGGTAACGCGGTTGTCTGCTTCCATCAACAGGATCACGGCGCTGCGCGAGTCCAGTTCACGCTCATCAATCAGGGCGTAAGCCGCAACGATAATGCGGTCACCCGGTTTCACCAGGCGGGCGGCGGCGCCGTTCAATTCAATGCTGCGTGAACCCCGGGGTGCCTGGATCACGTAAGTGGTCAGGCGGTTTCCATTGGTGATGTCGTATACGTCAACCTGCTGATTTTCCCGCAGTCCGGCGCTGTCCATGATCTCTTCGTCTATGGATATACTGCCCATGTAGTCCAGGTTGGTTGCCGTCACCGTGGCCTGGTGAATCTTGGATACCATAAATGGAATCAACATCTATCATTCTCCTACTATGAAATTGTCAATCAAACGGGTGGTGCCGACACGAACCGCCGCGGCCACCAGCGTACTTTCGTCGGGGCGAACCTCTGAAACCGGCTGCAAATCATCCAGGTTGACGACTTCAACGTAATCAACCGTGACACCGGGAAATTGAGAGATGCGATTCTCTATTTCCCGAGCCAATGCGCCGGCGTCCCGCTCTCCGCTTTCAATTCGTTTGCGGGCGGCGTCCAGGGAGCGGGGCAGAATCAAGGCCCGCTCGCGTTCTTGTGGACTCAGGTATTGGTTGCGCGATGACAGGGCCAGTCCGTCCGCATCGCGAACAACAGGCAGGATTCTCATCTCAACGTCCATGTCGAGGTCGCGGATCATGCGCGCGACCATGACCGCCTGCTGGGCGTCCTTGCCCCCGAAATAAACCCGGTCCGGACGACAGATTCCCAGAAGCTTGGCCACCACGGTCAACACACCGCTGAAATGACCGGGGCGTTGCCGGCCGCACAGGTGGTTACCCAGAATCTCTTGATCGATCCGGGTCACGAATCCGCGCGGGTACATTTCCCGCACGGTTGGGGCAAAAGTAAAGTCCACCCCGGCGGCTTCCAGCACGCGGCAATCCCGTTCCAAGTCGCGTGGGTATCGGTCCAGGTCTTCGTTGGGACCGAACTGGGCGGGGTTCACAAAAATGGACACCACTACGCAGTCATTCTCGCTTACAGCGGCGCAAACCAGGCTCATGTGGCCGCGATGCAGGCAGCCCATGGTCGGCACCAAACCGATTTTGCGGCCGGCAAATGGGTTCAACCGCCTTCTCAGGATCTTGATTTCCTTTATTACCTTCATTCAGGTCACTTTGACAGCACCCGCGATTCCTGCGGTCTTTTGATTTTCAGAGCGGGGCATAGTACCGGGTTCCCAGGCGGTGGTCGCGGATTTCCCGCAACAGGCCTTCCATTACATTTTTTTCCCTGATGTCCAGTTTTTCCATGTTTACAACCAGGAGGGGCGCGCTTTTAAAGTTAAAGAAAAAGTAGTTGTAGGCCTCAAAGAGCTCGCGCCAGTATTCGCGGGGCACATCGCGCTCCGCGGCCGAGCCGGATTCGCGGATACGGCGCATCATTTCCGCAAAAGAGATCTGCAGGTAGACCACCATGTCGGGCTGACAGACCTGGTCGGAAAACAAGCGAAAAATCTTTTTGTAGATATCCAACTCCTCGTCCCCCAGTAACTGGTGAGCATAGATACCATCACGGAAAAAAATGTAGTCGCTGATGGTGGTTTTCTGAAACAATCCTTTCTGGCGGATCTGAATCTGCTGTTCGTAACGGTTAAGCAAATGGATCAATTGGGTTTTTAAGAAACCCTCCGTCTCACCCCGTTCCAGGTCGGTAAGAAACTGGGCGCGGTAGGGATTTTCCGTGTTGTCCAGGATCAGGCGCGCATCCATGGCTGCAGCCATGCGCCGGGCCAGTTCCGTTTTTCCGGAACGGACCAATCCGTCCACCGCAATATACCTGTAATCAGCCATGAAGCCGCATTATACCACCATTGCCGGATGCAGACAAAGCCCCGTTTGCCCGCTCAAGACGGTGATTTGCGCATCCACGCGTCACGGACCGCAGTGCGATCCAGGTTGAAACGCTCTTCCAGCAGGCGCAGGATCTCTTCACGGTTGGTGACTGTGACCTCGCCGCTTTGTGCCTGGCCGTCGGCATATCCGCCCACGACCAGCACCATCTCACCCAGCATGGGCTCGCCTTCCAGATCCTGCGTGTGCGTGGCCAGGTTGCCGCGAACAACCGATTCGTGTTTTTTGCTCAGTTCCCGCGCCAAAGCAAAAGGCCGGTCGCCGAATACCCGCAACAAAGCCGCCAGCAGATCCAGGATGCGGCGCGGAGATTCGTAAAAAACCAGGGTGAACGGCTGGGCGGCCAGCGTGCGCAAGTTGCGCTCCAACTCGTTTCTGCGACGCGGCGGAAATCCCAGAAACAGGAAGCGATCCGCCGGCAGGCCCGAAACGCACAAAGCCGGCACGAACGCGGTGGGTCCGGGCAGGGGCACAACGGGAATACCCCGAGAAATGGCTTCCCTGACCAACAGGAAACCCGGATCCGAGATCACCGGCGTGCCGGAATCGCTGATCAACGCGGCCGACTCCCGCTGCAAACGTTTGAGAATGGCCCCGGCTTTGGCCTTTTCCCGCGGGCTGAAATAACTCATCACCGGCTTGGCGATGCCCAGATGCGTCAGCAGGCGGGCGGAACGTCGGGTATCCTCGGCCACGAGAAAGTCCACGCTTTCCAATACCTGCACGGCGCGGCGGGTGATGTCGGCTGGATTGCCGATGGGAACCGGAACGATGTAAAGGCTCATTCCGCGACTATCGCTTCCAGTCGCGCGGGTAGCGGAAATCGATGCCCACGGACCGGTTCTGCAACTTGGCCACGGGCGGCATGACGCGCTTGAACTGGGAGCGAACGATCATATCTTCGACCCGTAGCACGGTTTCGCGCTCATGGCCCAGGGCCACGACTTCATCCACCCGCAACCGCTCTTCAACCCGGTGGAAAAGGATGCGATCAAGCTCCTTGTAGGTCAACCCGATTTCGCCTTCGTCGGTCTGCTGGTCCCACAAATCGGCTGTAGGGGGCTTGTTGCGGATTTGTGCGGGAATGTCCAGGTGGGCCGCCAGGCCGAACACCTGGGTTTTGTACAGGTCACCCAGGGGCAGGCAGGCCGCGGCCGAGTCACCGAAAATGGTGGAATAACCGATCAGGATTTCACTTTTGTTTGAGGTGCCGATCACCAGCGCGCGGTAGCGTTCGGAATGATCGAACAGGACCATCATGCGTGCCCGGGCGCACAGGTTTCCCACCTGCACGGGATTGTCCGTGGGGAATGACTCCAGGTAGGCATCCACCATGGATGTGATCTCTACCGTCTCTGCTTTTACTTCCAGTTCCCGGCAGAGTGCCTGGGCGTCGGCCGGGCTTTGCGGAGAAGAGAGGCGGTACGGCATGAACAGCGCCCGGGTATGCCGCGGGCCCAGGGCAAGGCGGGTGAGACTCAAGGCAACAGCGGAATCCAGCCCCCCGGACACACCCAGAACGGCGTTTTCAAAGCCGTTCTTGTGGACGAAATCCCGGATAAAGCGCACCAGGACCGCTTCAACCTGCGTATAATCCAGTTCAATCATGGCTGATTCGCTCCAATTCGCGGCGGATCACATCCAGGCGTTCATCACGGCGGTAATTACCGGAGAGCCGCGCGCGCCGGACAGCTTCCAGATCCACTTCCACATCCATCTCCGCCTCGTCCAAGTAAGGGGCACGGGTCTGAATACCTTTGCCCGCGGGAGCGAAAAAGGAACCGCCTCCGAAACCGATACCGTCTTCAAAGCCGGTGCGGTTCACAAACAGATAGTTCTGGTGGTAAAAAACGGAGTGCACGTAACCCATGTTTTCCCACAGGGAAAAAGAGGAAAACCCTGCCTTTCCCATGCCGCGGAAAGGGCTGTTGGATATGCCGATAACCAGGTCGGCGTTTTGCAGGTAGTACAGCCAGGCGTTCACGGGAAAAAGGATCTCGCGGCAGATCAAGAGGCCAACCGTGAATCCCCCTACCGGGAAAGTGCGGAATTCCTCACCCGCCGAATAGAGCATCCGCTCCTCGAACATGCCGAAATTGGGCAACTGGACCTTGCGATGGCAATGCAGCAATTTCCCGGCGGAAAAGTAAAGCGCGCAGTTGTGAATGATTCCGGCGGGTTCTTCCAGCGGCGCGCCCACCAGGACATCGATATCCCGGCTGATTTGCTCTAAACGGGAAAAGGTTTCATCCCCTTGGCGCAGGCACACATCGAATACGATATCCTGAAGTTGATAACCCGTCAGGCTTAATTCCGGAAACACCACCAGGTCGCAGCCGGCTTCGCGGGCACGGCGGATGCGGATTTCGTGCTCATCCAGGTTGGACTTAAGATCACCCAGCCAAGGTGAGAACTGCACGGCCCTGATTTTCATACCCTTAATATATCACAGCCGGGGAAGCGGCGGCAAGCAGCGGCATTACCAGGACATGAGCAGGGAGACGCGCAGGCTGCGGGGGATCTGCAACTCCATGGCATCCCGTGAACCGCCGGAAAACACGTATTCAGACAACTCGCTGCCGAAATCGAGCAAGTTAAACACGGCGGCACTCAATACGGTATCCGTCCCCAGCAGGCGCATGCGCCAGTTGAGCTGCACGCTGCAATCGGACAGGTAACACTCGCGCGGGCCGCCCTTGCGGCCGCGGCTGTCTTCGGCGCGGATCGTCTGCAGGAGCAGGACGCGCTGACCCTCTGTTTCCACGGCATCGATAAAGGCAAATGGATTCCCGTCGCGGTACTTCATGGTGATTCCCAAAGACAACTTGCGGGCCAGGTTGAACACGGTGTAGATGCGGGCCACGAACGCCCGGTCTCCGTCCAACCTGCCGAACGCGTTGAAACGCGCGTTCGGCCCCGCCTGCCATTCCGACAGGGTGCCCAGGTCGTTGGCGACCGCACCGTTGCCGAAGGGAGCGCTGCCCATGCCCATGTGGGCCATGAAAGAAAAGGAAAACAACCAGCCGCGGCCGCGCCCGCTGACTGCGAAGCGAAACTGGGCGTAAAAGGGATCATCCTCAAAACTGGTGTTGTTCAGGCTGTAGGCCTCGATGGGGCGGTCGAGCAGGTAGAGCAGTCGCTGGTCCACCATTTGCAGATGCCCGTATTGTGCGGCGTAATCCACGCCGAGCAGGCCGCGGAAACGCTTCAGCATGCCGCTTACATCCAGCATCCACCTGGCGGAAATCGGCGTCGAGAACTCCAGAGCCAGGCGCTCCCGCCGGGGCGCTTCCAGGTCCGGGTTCACCACGTGGGCGGGGCCGCCGGTCAATCCGTACATGGATGCGGCTTCCCGGAGTTGAAAAGCCCCGTCGTTGTTTGTGTCCGAAACCCAGTGATACACCAGCCCCAACGGCCGCCGCAATTCAAGGAAACGCCCCACATCCGGGGTGATTTTTACCGGCGAAGCGCCAAGTGCCAACCTGAGGCGGGTACGCCGCCCCGCTTTCCACAAAAACCCGACATCCCAATCCGCGCTCCACCATGAAAAATCACGCTGCGTGGAAACGCCGGCGAGTCCGCTCTGAACCACCCCGGCCCGGCCGTTGAATACCAGGCGGGGAGAGACTTCCAGCCGGCCGATCACACCGGCCTGGTGATTCCACACCCGGTGACGGTAGCGGCTTCCCGCTTGCCAATCGATTCCCAGCCAGGGTTGATCGGCAAAAACCATTCCCGTTAGCGCCGGGGCCACCTCTTCCCCGCTGTTCCATACCTGGCGCGTTTCAGCCATCAGCTCCAGCCCGAATGCGGCGGAACGCACCAGCGGCAAACTACCGTTAACAGCGGCCGTGACCGAGGTCAAATCCCCTCGCTGCCACTCCGGCCACATGCCGTCGCCGTCGTTGTCCATCATCTCCTTGATGAAAGCCGCACCGGGCAGGCGGGATTCAGATTCCACCAGCAGGTTGGCGCGAACTTGCGCCCCTTTTCGCACTTGCCATTGCATGCCGGCCATGAAAACAGCGCGATCCAGGTCCGCGACCTCCTGGGGAAGCCGGCCCAATTCGGCATCCAGCGCCGATCGCCGCACCAGGTTGACGCCGGTGTAAAGGTCCAGCCCGTTTCCCGAAACCCGGCTGCGATAATGACCCAACCCCAGTACGGCCCGCCCGGATTCGTTAAAGGTCGTGTCCCGCTGGTTGAAGTCGTTGAAATCCCGCTCCCGTTCCATGGCGCCCAGGGACAGTCGCAGCACACCTTTGCCGATTTGTTTCTGCCAGCGACCGGAGACGTTCCAGGCGCGGTGAAAGCGGCGCCGGGTGGAATAGAGACGGTCCGCGCGGTTGTAGGCGTGGTTGAGGATCATGGTTTGCGCGCCCGGGCCCAGGCCTCCCATGTCGGGAAACACTCCGGAAAAGAGCAGCCGGCTGCCGTTTGCGCCCGTCGGGGTGGCATCCATGTGGATTCCCGCCTCGGTTTCAGCGGGGAAACGGCTGACGATCCTGTACTCGTTCACCGCGGCCAGGGGAACCATGAAACCGGGAGCGCCGGGATTCAGGGCCGAGGTGGTGTCAGCGCCTGCATAGCGCCATTGCACCTGGTTGGCGGGTTCACCGTCCACATACACCCTGGGATTGTCCAGCAGGGCGAATCCGTTGCTCTCTTCCACCATCATGGTGGTGTCGGCGGCGAAGTTTTCCAGGAAACTGGTATGAAAGCCGGCGCCCGGCAAGAGAAAAAGCAGCTCACCGCCCAGGGAAAAGGGAGAAAATTCCCAATCCTGTTTGTCGTCTCCGGCAAAACTTTTGCCGGGCGCAACCACCAGCAGCGCGCAGGCAAACCCAATCATCAGGTTGCGGATGGGAATATGCATGTTGCCTCCGGGAAACTAGAATAAGATGCGGACGCCGATGCCCACGCCGTCGCGGTGGATCACGGGCGCGATCTGGAAATTTTTGGAACGCCTGCGGATTACGAAGCGGGAGATGGCATAGCCGATGGCGGCGCCCACCACCACGTCGGAGATCCAGTGCAAATCATCGGTAATCGTGGCCAGCCCGCCCAGGGTGGCCAGGGAGTACGCCAGTACGGGAACAACCACACTCTTGCGGTACTGGTGGGCCAGGACAGTGGCCAGCGACCACAAGGTAATGGTGTGCCCGGAAAACATGGCATCGTAATGAGACCACTTGCCCTCTTCGTAACGCTTGAAAAAGCCCGCCGGTCCGGCCCAGCGGTCCTCTCCCCCAAACGCGGACGGCCGTGCCCTGCCGGTCAGGTGCTTGACCACCTGGACCACGACAAAGGAATGGAGCATGGCCTGCAGGGCCAGGTAGCCGGTTTCCTTGGCATGGTCGTTACGGGTCAGGGCGCCGGTGACCCAGATGGCTCCGGCCAGGGCAAAGGGATATCCCTGGGCCATGTCCGACAGGAAAGGAGTGGCCTTGTCCGCCCATTCATGTTCCGCCTGAAATTCCTTGATGTCGCGGTAAATGGCTTCATCGTTGTGAATCAACACTCCGGTAAGCGCCAGCAGCCCCCCCCACACCAGCAGGTCTTTAGAGGAAGCGCGGAACGGAGAGGACCACAATCGTTTTTCATCCTGCCAGAAATCGCGAAAAAAACGGCGTTTGTTTGAATCCGATTCCGGATCGGCATGATCTTCGCGATCGCGCGCTTTTGCTTTCTCATCCGGCGGAGCTTCTGTTTGTTCCTGAACCGGGTGAGCGCCGCTCTCAGCGGCCAGGACGGCAAAGGGTTGAAACAACAATATAACGGCCAGGATCCAGGCCGTGTGTTCAGCTTTTTTCATGGGCCTATGGTAATCGAACTGCCGCCGCGGGTCAACCACTTTCCTGTGCGGCAGCCGCGATTTCCCAGTTCCATGTACCCACGGCGTGGTTTCGGGCCCGGTCAAGGCACTCCACCCGCATCCGGTGCTTCCCGGGATTGAGTTTCGGGGGATCCGGGAAGAGTACCCAGCGCCGATCGGGATCGTATTCCGCTTCCACCACGTGGTTGTCTATGCGCACCATTACCGAAAGGTCATCCACGCCCGTTCCCTTGTCGGTAATGATAATGCGCGGCAGTTCGGACCCGGCGACGCTGGAAAAAGATATGTTTGGGGGCAGGTTGTCCCGCAGCAGGGCATACGTTCCCGAAACGCGCACCCGGGTGGTGTAACGATGGGTTCGTGAATCCAACCGGGTGGGCACGTAGTTCCATTTTTTGCGCCGCGAGTCCCAGCGGAAAATCGCGGCCTGGTGGGGATCGGCAACCTTTGAGGTGAATGTGTACTCGACCCGGTCCAGGAAAGCGAAATGGCGTGGCTTTAGGCTGACCTGGGAAGAAAGTAAGGGAAAGGGCGCGGGATGGGAACGCTGCTCCGCCAGCATTAAACGCGGCGCGCGCACTGTGCCTGGCTGGAATCGGGCGGAAAAGTCATTCCATTTGAAATGCGCCTGCTTTCCCGGCACCAGGCGCACAACGCGCAGGGTTTCTTGAACCATGGAGCGCAAAGAGCCGTTCTTCTCGAGGGCGAATTGCAGCACCAGCAAATGCTCGGGAGCAGTTGAGGCGACTTGCGCCACAACCCCTTCCATGGAAAAAACCAGCCCGTCCAGGCTGGAAAAGGGCGCTTTCCAGGCGGCACCCGCCATAGCCGGGCGCATGCGCAGGATTTCTTCACCCAGGATCGGCTCTCGCACCCGGATCAGAACGGTATCGCCGGTTATCCAGGGGTTCAGGTTGACGCGATCCATTTGTAACGGATCTTCCGTGGCAACGCCAAAGCGCTTTACAGCGTATACGGTATCGCGGGTGACGCAGCGGACTTCCAAGACCCGCGCGGGATGCGGCTCCGCCAGTTGCAGGCGTTGCGGGAGAGGCCGGGATATATCCAGTGGAAAGGTCGAGATCTCGCGTCCGCTATCATCAACCAGCACAAGGTCCACCCGCTCCGCGCCCGGGGCGTCGACCGCCTCAACCTCGACAAACAGCCACGTCCCGCTCCTTTCCTTTTTGCCGATGCGCAAGCGGGGTAGTGCGCGAATTTCAATCGGCACCACACCGCGGCTGCGGTTGGCGAAATGGTCTTCCCACTCCACTATCACCCGGTGGGATCCGGGCCGGCAAGCGGCCAGTGCTCTACTCAGACCTTTTCCGGAGGACTCCAGATTGTAACCGGGCTGGGCGAACAGGTTAAAATAGAAGTTGCCGGGAGAGGATTCGCGCATGTCGTACACAAACCCCAACTGATTGTTGTCTTCCCAGGTGAAACGCGAGAACACCAATTGAAACACCAACTCGTTGTTCAGTTGCGCCGACACCCGTTTCGGGGCCACCGGGCGGCCGCTGTCCGAGATATCACGTCCGCCGCTGACCACGTCCACCTCGCCTGTGATCACGATCGGGCGGGAAGGAGTGTAAACTCCCCGGCCCGGTTCAAGGGGAACGCGGAGCTCCCCCACCCTGCCGTTTGCCGTGCCGTCCGCCCGCGTGCGCAGGATCAGCGCATCCAATTCGGGTGCATTGCGATCCTGGAAACCGGCCCGCACAAGGGGGAACGGATTCAGCTTCGCCCCCGTTTTATCGCGGATCTCCAAATGTAGGTGGGGAAAACCTGAACCTGTTTCGCCGGACCAGCCGATCAGCTCACCGGCTTGCACGGGTAGCGGCGGATTGAGTGCGATATTGCCCACATAACGCGTGCCCAACCTTTGTTGCCGGCGTTTCAAGATTGCTTCCAAGCCTGGAGCGAAGCGTTCCAGGTGAAAGTACAATGAGGTGTTTTTGTCATGGTGGCGCAGGTAGATGCCGCGGCCGCCGCCCCGTCTCACCATGCGCAACGTTACCACGTTTCCGTCGGCAATGGCGTATACCGGCAGCCCGGTTTGTTGAAAGGTGCGAAAATCAACCCCGCCATGGAAATGGCCGGAGCGAAAATCCTGGAATGCGCTGCTGAAACCGTTGTGGCGCTTCAGCGGGGATTGGTAGGGCGGATCGTCCTTCTCCGCCTGCGCAAGCAAAGGAAACCCCGGCAAAAGGACAAGGACCGCAAACATCCATATAATGCATTTGCGTGGATTCTCCATTTCGGGCTGATTGTAGCACAAACTGGTGCTGGGGACGGTGCTTGTAAGCATTTAAATACGGATTTTTGGATAATCAAAGTTGAAAAGAAAGGTTCTCTTCCATTTTATGTGGGTTTGCACGTCACTCTGGTTTAAAAAGGGAAAGGCCTTTGAAGAGTACCCTTTCGGGCATAAATCACCGCTCACCACTTCGGTCCGGACCCATTGCGGTCTTCGACGGCTTAAGATGGCCATGGTGGATGTTCGGGATGTTTCCGAGGCCATCTTTCGTCTTCGGGGAGTACCCCTCAGCCGACCATTCCGTCTCAGACCATGGGTCCCCGGAACCT
>DSBM01000018.1 GCA_011049425.1 Candidatus Aminicenantes bacterium | reverse complement strand
GGCGGGGCGGACATCAACACGTTGATCACTTTCACTTCGGGGAGATTGCTGTCGGCGTTCATCAGGGGGGCAACCACAACCGCTGCCAGTAAAACAAGATGCAGAAGCAGGGAAAGCGGGAAGGTCAACCAGGACTTGGTTTTCTTCTTTCTGCCTCCGGTGACGATCATTGAGTCTTCAAACATCATGGAAAACCTCCCTGAAATAAAAATTCAATGATATTTATACCGTAACTACTTGTAAATTGCAAGTTCATTTATTTGCGAATTTTTTTTTGCCGCCCAGGAAGTGCCTCTCCCAGTTCACCAACCAGGCACATGACTGGAATATGGAGGAATAAGTACCCACCACCACACCCACGATCAATACCGCTGAAAAGGTGTGAATCACTTCGCCGCCCAGGAAAAACAGGCAGAGAACAGCGATTAATGTGGTCAGGGATGTTACCAAGGTACGGCTCAGGGTCTGGTTGACACTCGCATCGATAATTTCAGCTGCACCCTGCCGGCGCATCGATTTCACGTTGTCCCGGACGCGGTCAAAAACAACAATGGTGTCGTTCAACGAGTACCCCACGATGGTGAGCAAAGCCGCGACCACCGGCAGAGACATCTCGATCTGGAAAAAGATGATGGCCCCCAGGCACACCAACACATCGTGCAACAAGGTGATCACCGCGGCCAGGCCGTAGATGAACTTGAAGCGGAAGCCGATGTAGATCAGCATGCCGAGCAGCACCCAGACCGTGGCCAGGATTGTCTTGGTGCGCAGGTCCTTGCCCACCTGGGGACCAACGCTTTCCACGCTGAGGAAAGTGAAATCCCCGAGGAACGCCTTTTCGCGCAACTGGGTCCGTACCCGCTGTTTCAGGTCCAGTGCATCCAACTCCGACATGTCGGTTATCAGGCCCGTTTCCGAGCGTTTGCGCACGGATATCAACGCGGATGCCGCCTCCTTGCCGTCATCGCCGGAAATCCCCTGGGAAACGAAAAAGTCTTCCAGGGCCTTTTCCGCGGCATTGTTCAGGTCGATGCGTCCGGAATCAAGGGCGGCCAGGTCATCCGGACTCATGAGAGAGCGGCGGATGGAGTTGGCCACCTGGTCCAGGGCGTCCAGTTTCTTGTCCATTTCCTCTTCTTCCACCACGGTCAGGGTTTTGATAAAGAACTTGTTGCCCTCACTGCCCACGGCCTGGATCGTTGCGCCACCCATGCCGACACGACTGAGGCGATCCCGCAGTTCCCCCACCCGGGTCGGCGCCTTGAAGGCCACTTCAATCATGGTGCCTCCGGTAAAGTCGATTCCCAGGTTGAACCCCTTGGTAAAGAAAGCAAATATCCCCGCGACAATCACCAGGCCCGATAGCGCAAAAGCGATGAAACGCTTGCTCATGAACCGGAATTCCGGCACTTTATTGAATATTCCCATGGTTCCGCTCCTGTCAGATGCTGATCGATTTCAACTTGCGGCGTTTGCCGTAAACCAAGTCGAAAATCACCCTGGACACAAACACCGCGGTAAACATACTGGCCAAGATGCCGATGATGAGGGTGACGGAAAACCCTTTGATGGGTCCTGTCCCGAACTGGAAAAGAAACACCGCGGCAATGATGGTGGTGACATTGGCGTCAAAAATCGTCACAAACGCCTTTTTGAATCCGGAATCAATGGAGGCCTTGGGGGATTTCCCCGCCTGCAATTCCTCTTTGATACGCTCGAACACGAGCACGTTGGCATCCACCGCCATACCGATGGTTAAAATGATGCCGGCGATACCCGGTAAAGTCAAGGTGGCGCGAAAATAGGCCAGAATCCCCAGCAGAATAATGATGTTGAGCACCAGGGCGACCACGGAGTTGATGCCCGCGCCCCTATAGTAAACCAGCATGAACACGATTACCAAAAACAAGCCGAACAGGGCCGCGGTGGTTCCCTTGCGAATGGAATCCGCACCCAGGGAAGGCCCGATGGTCCTTTCCTGCAGGTATTTCAAGGGAGCCGGCAACGCGCCGGAACGCAACACCAGGACCAGGTCGTCGACCTCTTGGGCCGTAAAATTGCCCCTGAGGATGCCGCCGTAGGATATGACGTCGTCGATGGTGGCCACGCTTTCGATGCGGTCGTCCAGAACGATCGACAGGCGTTTGCCCACGTTGGCCGCCGTGTAGCGTTCGAACTTACGCGCGCCGTCATTGTTGAAAGAGAAACCCACGGCCACGGCACCGTATTCATCCTGGGAACGGCGTGCGCTCTTCAGGTCGTTCCCGCTCACCACCGAAGCGCGACGCAACACGTAGAAGCCCTTGGACATGCGCCGGGGATTGGTTTTAATAACAAGCAGATCCTCCGGAATCGTACCGCCGTACTCCGCTTTGGCCGCGTCCTCGCTCTCAAACGGACCGGCTTCGACGTGTTTCCACTCCAGCATGGCGGTGTTCTGAATCAAGGACTTCACCCGCCCAGGATCGTCCACGCCGGGGAGTTGAATCAATAAACGGTCTCCGGAAAGGCCCTCCTTCTGGATCACAGGTTCGGCCACACCGTATTCGTTGACGCGGTTGTCGATGGTCTGCAGGGCCTGGTCAACCGACTGGTCGCGCAAACGCATCTCGATGTTCGGCTTGAGGGTCATGGTAAAACCCGCGCCCGTATAGGTGTATTTCCAGTCGCGGAAATCATCGTCCAAAATATCTTTGACATCCCGCTGCCGCTCAAAGGGAATCCCGCCTCCGGTAATGGTGCTGACTCCATCCCGGCGCAGCGATTCGTACTCGATCCCCGCTTCCTTTAAACGATCCTTGAGCAACTCCACGCCCTGATCGGTCTGAATGCGGATGGCTTCATCCGTCTGGACCTCCAGGATCAGGTGCATCCCGCCCTTGAGGTCGAGACCCAGGTTGATCTTTTTGTCCAGGGGAAGAAACATGACCACGGAAAAGGCCACAACACCCAGGATCAATATAATCTTCCAGCCCATTTTTTTGTCCATGACATCCTCCGAAGGATTCTTCGCTCCCCCGCCGGCCCCGGGGAACGGGTATTAATCCGGTTGGGAGCATGCTCCCACCGGGGCTACTTGGCTTCGGCTCCAGGTTGAATAATGGAAGAGACGGAAGCCTTGGCAACCTGGATCCGGGTATTTTTGTCGACTTCCATTTCGATGCGGTCATCCATCACCCGGGTAACCGTGCCGAATATACCGCCGGCGGTCACCACGCGTTCACCGCCCTTGATTGCCCCAAGCATTTCCTGATGCTTTTTCTGTTTTTTGCGGGCGGGCATGATGATGAGCAGGTAAAAAATTACAAAGATAATGATAAACGGAATCAGCGCGCTGATCATGCTGGGCTGCCCTGCAGGACCGGCACCTTGAGCATACAAATTCATAGCAACTCTCCTTCCAGGTACTGGGAAAGAAACGCGTTTTTAAACGCGGCAAACCCGTTCAAGCGAATAGAATACCGTATGTCCCGCAATAAATCAAGGTAGAAACAGATGTTATGAATGGTATTCAGTACCGCGGAGTTGATTTCCCGCGAAAGGTAGAGATGACGTAGATAAGCCCTGGAGAAATTGCGGCAGGTATAGCAGGAACACCCGGGGTCCGGGGGCAGGGGATCGTGGCGGAAACGTTCATTCTTGATGGTCAGGCGTCCGCGCCGGGTGAAAAGGCAACCGTTGCGGGCATTGCGCGTGGGCATCACGCAGTCAAACATATCCACACCCGATTCCACGGCATGCAGGATCTCTTCGGGAGTCCCGGAACCCATCAGGTAACGCGGTCGATCCCGCGGCAGGAGGGGAGTCGTGTAAGCCACGATGCGTTCGAATTCCTCTCGCGGTTCACCCACGCTCAATCCTCCCACGGCGTACCCGTCGAATCCGACCTCGACCAGTTCCTCCAGGGATTCGCGGCGCAGGTCTTCATGCAATCCCCCCTGAACAATGGCGAATTGAGCGTTCGCCTCCTCCCTTTCCAGGAAACGGTTGCGGGCACGCCGAGCCCACAAGAGGGTGCGGCGGCGAGCGTCCGCATCCTCGTCCCGGGTAGCGGGATATCCGGCAAAATGATCCAGAACCATCTGAATATTCGAATCCAGGTCACGCTGGATGTCCACCACATCTTCCGGCGTCAGGCAAAAAGCCGTACCATCCAGGTGGGACTGGAAACCCACTCCCGTATCATCCACCCGGGTCCGCCCCTGCAGGGAAAAGATCTGAAAACCGCCACTGTCCGTTAACAACGCGCCCGGCCAACCCATAAAACGATGCAGCCCGCCGAATTTGCGCACCACCTCCAACCCCGGACGCACAAACAGGTGATAGGTATTTCCCAAAACAATGCGGGCGCCCAGGGCGGACAGTTGAGAGGGAAGCAGGGCTTTGACGCTGCCCGCGGTTCCCACGGGCATGAAAACCGGGGTTTCGACCTCAGCATGCCGGGTAATCAGCCTGCCTGTACGGGCTTGCGTTTCCCGGTCAAGGATTTCCGGCTTAAAGAGCATGCGCCACTTCGCCATCAGGGTGATCCGGCGTCACCCTGAGGTGGATTCCCGATATCTTTGCTTCCAGGGTATTCGCGATCGCCGTCGCGGCCGCCGCGACCCCCAGAGGTTCATGATCGGGGTCCACAATCCGTGCGCCGGCCAGGGTGGAAGGAGAAACCATGTTGAAACGGACACGGGGGTTCTCTCCGGCCAGGGAGAGTACCAGCAGCAACAGGGCGTTTTTGGCCGCCGCATGGGTCATAATCATGCGGTAAGGACGGATTTTCCCCACATCACTGAATCCCACCGCCACGGCGGACTCGAGAACCCCCCATTGCAGTAATTGGGTTGAAATGGCATGAAACGCCACCACGTTGCCCTGAAAATCACGCAAAAAATCAGCTGAATCCAACTCGTTCAACGCTTTGCTTGAGATGGGACCATAGGCGTGCACGAAATAAGAACAGCGCTGCAACAATGCCTGGTGATGCCGCAAAAAGTCCCGGGTGGCATCCGGTGAGGAAAGATCGCCTTGAATCCAGTTTCCGGGCATTTCTTCAGGAAGATGAGAATAATACTGGGCCGCAACCGCAAATCCTCTCCGGTACAGCAATCGGGAAAGCTCCCGGCCCAGAAGACCCGAAGCTCCCGTTATCAGGGCATTCCCGGCCACTGCAACCGTCTTCCCCGGGCGCGAAACAACTCCAGGGTGTTTTCCATCAGCATGGCCACGGTCATGGGGCCGATTCCGCCGGGAACCGGGGTATACCAGGCACTCTTTTCCCATGCCGTCCAGTGGATATCGCCGGCGATGGCGTTGCCTTTGCGCTCAAACCGTCGCAACTGGTCAGGGGGACACAGCCGTTCCACCTCTTCACGCTGATCCAGGAAAGTGGTGCCGACATCCACCAATACGGCGCCGGAACAAACCATGTCCGCCTTTATGATTCCCGGCTGTCCCGCGGCTGCCACCACCAGTTCCGCCTCGCGGATACGGGCGGCCAGGTCACGGGTACGGGTATGACAAACCGTTACCGTGGCATGATGATTGGTCAACATGGCGGCCAGGGGTTTGCCCACGATAAAACTCCGGCCAACGACAACGGCGTTGATCCCTTTCAGATCTACTCCGTGGTGATCCAGCAGACGCAATACACCAGCGGGGGTACAGGGAAACAGGTCGGCTTCCCCCGTCATGACCCGCCCCAGGTTCAACGGATGAAAGCGATCCACATCCTTACGCGGATCGATCTCATCCAGCACGGCCCATGTATCCAGGCCGGCCGGCAGGGGAATCTGGACGAGTACGGCGTCAACGTCGTCATCCCGGTTCAATTTCCGCAACCGCTCCAGGACCAGTGTTTGTGATGCGTCCCCGGGCAGTATGACCAGGTCGGAACGAATGCCGAGTTTTTCGGCGACCTTGTGCTTGGTGCGGACGTAAATCCTGGAGGCCGGGTCATCGCCCACCATCAGGACCGTCAGTCCGGGAGTCCGGTTGGTTGCCTCACGCAGGCGCGTTACTTCGCGACCCACTTGTTCGCGGATTTTTACCGCCAGAGCCTGACCGTCCAATACGCCCATTCGCTTTCTCCTCAATCCAACAGGTGAATCACCATGCCGCTGCGCAGTTTGGGTTCAAACCAGGTGGATTTGGGAGGCATGGTCAATCCCGCGTCGGCCACCTGAAACAGCTGTTCAATGGTGGTGGCAAAAAGTGAAAAAGCCACGGCGAACTCTCCGCCGTCCACGAGTTTCACCAGTTCTTTCGTTCCCCGGATACCCCCGACGAAATCAATGCGCTCATCGGTACGGGGGTTCTCAATTCCCAGGATTGGAGCCAGGAGATTTGTTTGCAGGATGGCCACGTCCAGCAAGGCGACCGGATCACGGGAATCATAACTGTCCTCAAGGGCGTGAAGGTTGTACCAGTTGCCATTCAAGTACATGGAAAATCCATGCACTCCCCGCGGTTCAGGTTCTCCATTTTCACTGACGCGGAACGCTTTGCCGACCCGCTCAAGAAAAGCAGGTACGGACAACCCGTTCAGGTCCCGCACCACCCGGTTATAGGGTAAAATCTTCATCTGGTTGTGGGGGAAAATCACCGCCAGAAAAAAGTTGTATTCCTCATCCCCCGTGTGGCCGGGATTGGCGTTTTCGCGTTCCATTTTCACCCGCGTCGCCGCTGCGGAGCGATGATGGCCGTCCGCCACGTATAGGGTGTCAATCGCTTTGAAAGCTTCCCGGACCTGGCGGATCCATTCCGGATCCCGCACCACGTGGAACACATGCCGCACCCCGTCGGAAGTGGTGAAATCATACGCCGGACCGGTTTCCAGGCCGCGGGCAAACAACGCATCCACTTTGCGGCTTTGCTTGAAAGTCAGGAATACCGGTCCCGTGTTGGCATTCAGCGCCTTGATGTGGCGCATGCGGTCCGTTTCTTTCTGCTCACGGGTGAGTTCGTGTTTGCGAATGACGTCGTCTTGGTAATCCCGGGCCGAAGCACCCGCTACAAGTCCCACCTGTTCATGACCCCGCCAGACCTGGCGATAAAGATACAGGCAGGGCTGCGCATCCTGAACCAATACACCCTGGTCACGCATGTGCTGGAGGTTTTCACGAGCCTTGTCATAGACCTCATCGGCGTATAGATCCGTTCCCCCGGGCAGGTCGATCTCCGGTTTGACCACGTGGAGAAAGGAATGGGGATTGCCTTCCGCCATGATCCGGGCCTCTTCGGAGTTCAACACATCATAGGGCGGTGATGCCACTTTTTCGGCCAGGTCGGGCCGGGGACGCACACCTGCAAAGGGTTCGATTCTCGCCATTGATTCGCCTCCTCCATCCACCGGCGATCAGAGATCAAAATACCGGTTTGCGCGGGATTTCTTTTTTGTTCATTATAGACCAGGCCGAGGGGTTGTCAACCTTTAACGCCCCTGGACTGGAGGTCTTTGAGATCATCCGGGCAGGAGAGGGTAAAGATTTCCACCCGTCGATCCAGTTCGCGGGCCGTGCGTTTCAACAGACCCGACAGGACCCGGCCGGCGCCCACTTCCACATAGGTTTCCACTCCCAGGTCCACAAGCAGGTAACGCATGGTTTCATACCACATCACCGGGCGTGAAACCTGGCGCCGCAATCCGTCCCGGGCATCATCGCCGTTTTTCACGACCCGGACATCCACGTTGTTGATCACGGGGAAAACCGGGTCCACGAAGACAGTCGCATCCAGATCCGTGGACAGGCGTTCTTCCGCGGGAGTCATCAAGGGCGAGTGAAAAGGTGCGGACACGGGCAGGAACACGTGCCGGGGCGGCGCCACCTGGGTTACAACCGCTTCCACGGCGGTTTTCTCTCCCGAAATCACCACCTGGGCCGCGCTGTTGTGGTTGGCCAGGGAAACGATCCCATCCGCCGCATCCAGTGCGGCCTTGATCACATCCATATCCGCTCCGATCAAGGCGGCCATGGCTCCCTCGCCGAAAGGAACCGCTTCCTGCATATAGCGGCCGCGATTGTGGACCAGGGAAACAGCGCTTTCAAAATCCAGGGCACCGGCGCAGGTAAACGCGGAGTACTCTCCCAGGCTGTGCCCGGCCGCGATGGCGGGAACCCGGCCCAACAGGCGGTAGAGGATAAAGGAAACCGTGAGCAACGCCGGCTGGGTATTGTGGGTCAGCGTCAGCTCCTCTTCAGGACCGTTGAAACAGGTGCGGCTGAGGGGATATCCCAGCACCTCATCCGCCCGGTTGAACAGTCGGCGGCCTTCCTCCGTGGACTCGAACAGATCCCGGCCCATCCCCACCACCTGGGAACCCTGTCCGGGAAAAAGAAACGCGCTGTCTTTCAGATTCATTCAGCATCCTCCCGGTAAAATCACACAAAGAAACAGCCATTGTATCACAATCCCCTCCAACGACAAGCTTGCTTACGGTCCATCGGGATACAACCCTTTCTCTCCTTCACTGTGGGCCACCACCACCGCTCCCACGCTGTCACTGAAGATGTTGACCATGGTGCGAAACATGTCCAGGGGTCGATCCACCGCCAGCATGGCGCCGATAATCACCCCCACCTGGGCGTCCTGGAAACCGATGGCCTGGGTCACGATAAAGATCACCACCAGCCCGGCGGACGGGATGCCGGCGCAACCGACAGCGCTCAGCAGGGCCGTCAATACCACGGTGAACTGATGGGCCAGGGTCAACTGCATGCCCAGGACCTGGCTGATAAAGATCACGCCGGCGCATTCGTACAACGCGGTGCCGTTCATGTTGACCGTGGCTCCCAGGGGCAGGACAAAGCTGGACACCGTGTTGGACACCCCGGCGCGTTTTTCCACGTTGTTCATGGTTACCGGCAATGTGGCGTTGGAGGAACAGGTGGAAAAGGCGGTCATCATGGCCGGGGCCATGGCGCGGAAATGCCGGCGCGGATCCAGGCGCGTAGTGAAAAACAGCAGGGTGGGAAGAACCACGAACATGTGAATGGAAAAACCCGTCAGGATGGTGATCATGTAGAATCCCAGGGTCCTGAACAACTCGAGGCCGGCTCCTGCCACCGCCTGGGTCACCAGACCGAAAACCCCCAGGGGCGCGAGACGGATAACCATATCCGTAATTTGCATCATCACTTCAAACCCGGCGCGGAAAAACCCCTCCAGCAACCGGCGGCTCTCGCCGCCCAGCCGGTTCAACGCCACCCCTAAAATGATGGCGAAAAAGATGATCCCCAGGATCTGCCCGTCCGCCGCGGCCTTGATGGGATTCAGGGGAATCATGTCGATCAGGATCTGGACCGGAGAAGAAGGCGTATTCAGTCCGGCCGGATCAAAATCATGGCCGGTGCCGATCCGCGCTCCCACTCCGGGACGGATGGTATTGGCCAGTAAAATTCCGATCACGATGGCCAACAGGCTGGACACCAGGTAATAGGCGAATGTCTTTGTGCCCAGGCGACCCAGGCGGCGACTGTCTCCCACCCCCGCCACCCCGGTAACGATACTGGTAAAGATCAACGGCACGATCACCATGCGCAACAGGCGGATAAACACGGTTCCCATGGTGCTGATCCCGGCGTAGATCCAACCGCGGGGCTCGCCGGCCTGCAGTGCCTGGAACAGAATCCCCGCTCCCAGTCCCATGAGCATGGCAATGGCGATCCGCCAGTGGAGCTTCAGCTTCCCCTTCATCTATCCTCCGCTACGCGGGCACAACACACCGCGGCCACCATTATATCCAGCCCGGCACACGGGTGCAAACCAAGCGGTTGCCTTTGCCGGACATCTCCTGCTATAGTTGCGCCATGGATATTGTCACTTCCTTTTGCGGGTTGAGCCTGCTCCTGGTCGTAGGGAAAATCCTGCGCATCCGCATTCCCCTGCTGCAACGGCTCTACATCCCCACTTCAGTAATCGGGGGGACATTGGGGCTGATCATCCTGCAAACCACGGGTGACGCGATCCCCGCGGGCTGGACCCGGGGATGGAGCGAACTGCCCGGGTTTCTGATCAACATCGTGTTCGCCGCCCTGTTTCTGGGAGTGACCATTCCGCCTCTGAAAGAGATCTGGCGCCGTTCCGCGCCCCAACTGGCTTACGGGCAGGTAGTGGCCTGGGGCCAATACTTCGTGGGCATGGGCTTGGTGCTCTTCTTTCTGGGCCCCCTGTTCGGGCTCCCCGACGTGTTCGGCGTGATCGTGGAGGTTGGATTCGAAGGCGGGCATGGCACCGCCGCCGGGTTGCGGGACACGTTCGCCACATTCCGCTGGCCCGAAGGTTCCGATTACGCACTGGCCGCCGCCACCGTCGGCGTGGTTTCCGCCATTGTGGGGGGGATCATCCTGATCAACTGGGCGGCCAGACGCGGTCATACCCACCGCCTGCGCCCTTTGGATCAACTGGGAACAGGAGAATGGGGCGGATTCTACTCCCCGGACCGCCGGCCCGTGGCGGGGCGCCAGACCGTACCCGCGGACTCCATCGACAGCCTGGCGTTTCACCTGGCGGTGATCGGCATTGCCGTACTGATCGGATTCGGTATCAAGCAGGCGCTGGTCCAGATCGAACACTTGTGGCCGTCTTTGCAACGATCCCACGCCTTGTCCGGCTTCCCGCTTTTCCCCCTGTGCATGCTGGGCGGATTGATAATCCAGGTCTTTCTGGACCGCTTTCGCAAAATCCCCTTCGTACCCCTGGATCACGCGCTCATGCAACGCCTGTCCGGCACCGCGCTGGATTTCCTGGTGGTATCGGCCATCAGCACCATCCGCCTGGAGATCATCACCGCCCGATGGCTGCCGTTTCTCTTGATCGTGATGGGCGGCATCACATGGAACGTGTTGTGCGTCATGTTCCTGGCCCGACGGGTGTTGCCGGACGCCTGGTTCGAACGCGCCATTGCGGAAATGGGTCAATCCATGGGCGTGACCGCAACGGGCCTGCTGCTCCTGCGTGCCGTGGACCCGGAAAACGAAACCGCGGCCCCCTCCGCATTCGGCTACAAGCAGTTGCTTCACGAACCCATCATGGGCGGCGGCCTGTGGACATCGATGGCCATTCCCCTGGTCATGATCCACGGCGGCATGCCGGTCTTTATCCTCAGCGCCGGGGTGATCGCCGCCTGGCTGCTGGTGCTGCGCCAACTGCGCAAGCGCGCCTGAATCAGGTCTTTTTCATGCGGCGGTTGCGGTGATGGCTAACCATACGGGGCGACCTGAGACCAAGTCCTGGTGGGCCAAGCAATTAGAGCAACTCCAGAGAATAATTTTTTTCAAGAGCATTAATATTTTACTATTATCCAGCCTATCTACGAAAAGCATATAAACCGCCGGGCTTTTCGTTTGCAAACAGATGGTAGAGATCGGCTATGTGGACCGCATTGTCCAACTTTCCACGAAAACCAAACGCGTTTTAAACACGAGATCCTGCAAATGTGAAAATACTGTCTAAACTTTCAGGCTAATATAAGATGGTAACTTCTACTGATACAGTAACTCTTTTCATATGTGACACTACAACAAGCTTGCCTAGCAACGCGCGAACATCAAATGATTTGTTAGGCAAGGCGAAAACAGATTGCCTAACATTTTAATCTATTGTATACTTTGTTAGGCAAGGTGAAAAAGATGGCAATGGTTTTTGATATTCTCAAGGAAGAAAGAGAGAGACTCATCAAGTTAAAAGAAAAATATAAGTGTCAAATAGCCGATCTTCCAAAAGGTTCTCTTTCCCGCAAAAAGAGATGGAACCGTGAATATATCTACCTCGCGTACCGTGAAGCCGATAAAATTAAGTTCGACTACGTTGGTCCCGTAGATTCAGAAGCTGCGAAGGAACTCGCGGAAAAAATCGACCATAGAAGAGAGTTGGAGAATAAGCTGCAACAGATAGATAAAAATCTAGAAGATGTCGAAAGAGGTCTTCGTGGAAAACAGTGAAAGTCTGTTTTTAAAAATCATCGATAAACTAGATTCGGGTGGTGTACTTCAGGACATCGTACTTATAGGGAGCTGGGCTTTGCCTGTCTATAGAGAATATTTTGATGATGATCCGGAAATTCCAATACTTCGGACCACTGATGTCGACTTTTTACTTGGGATGCCTCCGAACATACGAAGTGCGTTTGATATACCGGCGGCTCTCTCTGAGATAGGCTTTGAACATGAGTGGTCTCTACAGGGGGACTTTTGTAAATATGTTCACCCGGACTTAGAAGTAGAGTTCTTGATCCCTGAGTATGGTCGAGGTGCAGGCCGATCAGTTGCTATCCCAACCCTTGGCATAAGAGCGCAACCTCTCCGGTTCCTTTCTCTCGCCTATAATCGAAGCATGTGTGTTTCCTACCATGGATACAATATCAGGGTGCCTGAGCCGGAAGTCTTCGTTCTTTTAAAGTTATTGATACTACCGCGCAGAAAAGATAATGCAAAGCGCATGAAAGACGCTTACACAGCTCG
>DSBM01000017.1 GCA_011049425.1 Candidatus Aminicenantes bacterium | reverse complement strand
TCATCCAGGGCCGCCTGCAACGGGCCGGAAGCTTCCGCCTTGATTGCCCAACTCAAACCGTCCACTTGATTCTCAAAAGTCCCGGAAAAGTGACAATCCGGCTGCCGCCGCAGAAACGAACCCTTCTGTAGCGCGAGATTCCCTGAAAAGAGAACCGCTGAATTGAACGGGCTGCCAGCGGATCGCGCTTTCAAATCGTCAACGACTAACTCCAGGGGATGACGAATGGCAAGGGAACTGAATTCAGCCCGCATACCGGCTTCGCTACCCATGTCAACACGCACACCAAATGCTTCTGAAACAGAGATGCGGTCGTGCTCGAATTGGCCAACGTTTAATTCGGCGTGCAGGTTATATGATTCAAATACCCCATGCACCTCCCCCTCGGCCTTTAGAGCCAAGACCGTTTCCAAACCGGAGTGCAGGATATGCAGGCGCTTTGAATCCAAGACAAAACGGCTCTTTTGGGGTTGCCGGTCATTGATTTCCACTTCAGCGACGATCGCCAGATCGCCATTCATCAGTACTGCGTACGAACCGGGCAAAAATTTCAGAAACGATGCCGCGGCCAGGTCCCGGCATCGCAGTACCACCTGTCCCCGACCGGTTTGCGAATTCACGCGGGCTTCCAGGTCCAGCGAATTCCCCTCAAACTGTGTTTGTCCTCTAAACAGCCACTCTTTTCCGGATTCCGGGTCGGGCTGGGCCATCCGTAGAACGCCGTTGAGGTCGGTCAACCGCACCTGTCTTTCAGGTGATTGGATTTCCACGTGGCTCCCGAAGATGTGCGCCGCCTTGATCTCTCCCCGCAGTAGCCCGGGTAGCGAGTATTGGACTCGGAGGAGGGGAACATCCACCCGAACATTACCGGATTTTATAACAGCATCGCAAACCACCATCCCGTGAAGACCCACCGACTCAACGGCAACTCCAAACAACTCTACACCGGCAAGGCGCGCTTGCGCCATAATCTTTCCCCGAATGATGCCCGGAAGCAGCAGCACTGCAGCCAGCCAGGTAATCAGGCAAACGAGCGCCGCGCTTCCCACTGCACGGAGCAACAACCTGGAATTGATTCTTCTCACCCGCTGTCCCCATACTCCAGAAACATTCGCATGAAATTCATCATCAAAGACCCCGGTTGACTTGTCAAGTGATGCTTTTATTATAATATTATAGTATGACCCTGGATCGCCGGGATTTTCTGAAATGTGGAGCCGCCGTGCCCTTCTTTTTCAACTCAATCAAAACCGTCCCGGGTACCAGTACCGAACCCGGGTATCTCGCCTTGCACCGCTCTGGAGAATTGAAAAAACGGGCCGCGGACCTTGAAACGCATATTTCCGCCTGCCGGCTCTGTCCCCGCGAATGCGGAGCGGATCGCAAAAACGGTGAAACCGGAGTGTGCGGCGCACCGGCCCGCCCCCGGATATCATCCGCTTTCGCCCACTTCGGCGAGGAGAGGCCCCTGGTCGGCCGACACGGCTCAGGCACCATCTTTTTCAGCCACTGCGGCCTGCTCTGCGTGTACTGCCAGAACTGGGAAATTTCTCACGCCGGCTCCGGTTACCTGACCAGCGCGAAGGGACTTGCGGACCGCATGATCCGCCTGCAGAAAACCGGTTGCCACAACATCAATTTGGTAACCCCCACGCATTTTTTGCCCAGCATCGTCAGCGCGCTTGACCTTGCCGCCGACCGCGGCTTGAACCTGCCCCTGGTCTACAATACCGGCGGCTATGAAAAAGTCGAAATCCTGCGTTTGCTTGCTGGAGTGATTGACATCTACATGCCCGATTACAAGTACGACAACAGCGAAATCGCGTCCAAGTACTCCAATGGCGCCATCGATTACCCGCAACGGGCCCGTAGCGCGTTACTGGAAATGCAGCGCCAGGTCGGGAAACTGAAAATGGATGAACAAGGAATCGCCGTATCCGGCCTGTTGATCCGCCACCTGGTGCTGCCCGGGGGAGTGGCCGGCACCCCCGGCTTTGTGCGCTTTGTAGTTGAAAAGCTCGGCCGGGACACTTTTGTCAACATCATGAGTCAGTACCATCCCTGCCACCTGGCCGCGAAATACCCAATGATCAACCGCAGGATAACCAGGAGGGAATTTAATGACGCCATGCAGGCGGCCCGGAATGCCGGGCTGCACAATTTCCTGTGAACCCACATCCCAGTCCACATGATTTTGGATTCGGCTCAACCGGGACTGCGTGCCTGCCGGAAAGAAAAACAATGAAACATCCCGGTCTTTAATCCATTTGCCGCGAGTAATCCCGGGGCAACACCCTGTGCCGGGTCGCCTGTTCATACGCGTAAACCAGCCGGATCAATGTAGGTTCACTGAACATCCGCCCCAGGAATTGCAGTCCCGCAGGTAAATCGCCGCTGGTTACTCCATCAGGTCAATCTCGACAGGTTCAGGTGTACGGCAATTCCACATGAGCAAAGGCAAAACCGCTGCAAGCAGAACAGGTTTTAATCGGCGCATTCTTCCTCCCCGGAGGGCGACCCAATTTCATTCAATACGGCAAGCATTCAGTTCCCGGATTACAGGTATTTTTCCGCGGCGTAGCGGGGCCGGATGTCAACGGGGACCTGGGTCACCTTGTCCAATGCCTGCTGCAACCGGGGGTCCACCTTGCGGTATTTTTCAATGAAAGCCGCGGCCGCGGCGTAATCGCCGCGGGCCTGGATCATCAACACCTCGTGGCTCAATTGCCGGACCGCGTCAAGCATCTTCTCCTCTACTACCCGGAAGCGGATCTCTTCTTCGTTAAAAGCGAAACCGCCCTTTTCCAGGATGTAATTCAATTGGATGGCATTGGCGCCGCCATGGGCCTCGCCGATGCCGAAGCGCACGGAGCGGAAAATCCCTCCCAGGTAAGTGGAAAAGATTTTTCCCCGCAGTTCCGCGGGAAATTCGCCCTTGTCCACCATGTAGAGCAGGTTCCATAGACCCAGGATATCCGCCTTGGTCTCCTCGATAGTGGCATAGAGTTCCTTGAGCTCGCGGCTGACCGTGGTGGCGCGGCCGGCCGTTTCGATGGTACCCGGTCCCAGGCCGTGGGAAATCTCGTGCATCAGCACGTGGTTGAAATAAGCGTCGAAGCTGACATTATCCAGGTCTTCCGGGGCCAGCACTTCCCGGGCGATGGGAATCCAGATTTTGTCAAACTTGGCCCGGGCGATGTTTTTGAGCATCACTTTCTTGCTGCCCTTTTTCTCCCGTACGTATTCGTCATTGGGCAGGTTGAAGGCGATGGTCTGCACCCCCGCCTTGGTATCGCCGCCGGTAAAAATCTCATCGGCCACGATAATGGGCGAACTCTTGCCGCGGTTGAAGTTCTTGAATTGATCGTCAATGGGCAGGTGTTTTTCCAATTCGTCCGTGTATTTTGAGATTCGCGCCAATTTAACGCTTTCGCCGCGGTCCACCCGGGTGATGAAGCTTTCAAATGCCGCCTTGTAGCCGAACAGGTCATCTTCATACACTTCATAGGGCCCGATCACCACTTCCAGGTCGTGGTCGGCAAGGTCCATCCAGTCCATGTCGCTCTGGCGGTAGTTATTGGAACGGAACGCCGCAGCCCGGGAAAGCAGGAACTTTTTCAGGGATGGGTTTTCGGTCAGTTCCGCCGCCTCATTCATCAATACGGCCGCTTTCGTCAACTCCGCGGCGTACGCCTCGCTGTAGGGTACAGCCACCAACTTGCCTTCCCGGCGGCGGATCAGTGTGAAGTTGGAGGTAAATGCCGCTTCGTCTTTCGGATGGGTCGTGATATGTTCCAGGAATTCCGCCTTGGTCATATCTCCGGGATAGTAATTGGCCCCCGCCGGCTTGGGCCGGTCGCCGATAAAGGGATGGTTGTGGTTGATGCGATCAAAAGGGCCGAAGTGGATGGCGAACATGCGCCGGGCCGCCTCCGCGCCGGGTGCCGTGGACTGCTCCAATGCGGCGCGGATCTCCAGGTTGCGCGCGTACACCTGTTTGAGAAAAATCTCGTCCATAACCGCGGCGGCGGCTACCAGTTTGCGCAGCGCTTTTTTGTCGCCGTCGCTCAACCCTTCCTCGGGACAAGCGATCTCAACCGGGGCCAGCTTGGCCAATTGTGCATCCAGGTATTCCTGACTTTCCATTGTCAATGTATCCCCTGTGTTTGCGGCCGGTTCCGCATCGTTCCCATCCGGGTTATTCCTGTCACATGCGCCGACAGCCAACAGCGATGCCGCCGCAACCATCACGATCCATTTTTTCATTCCTTCCTCCATTGACGTGCGTTTACTCTGTTTAACGTTGCCATGCCCGCAGTGAAAATGCAAGCTCAACCGGTATGATTGGCATCACACTGGTTTTTAGTTTTGTTTTCACTGGGGGAAATTGCTACACTGACGGCATGACGACCGGGTCCGCGGATAAGAGGGAACGGGGGATTCCAGACGAGTATCCCCTGGTCATTGATGGGGGCTTGTCCAACCAGTTGGAAAACCAGGGCAACAACCTGGACGACCCGCTCTGGACCGCCGCCTTGCTCTCCAGCCATCCCGAAGAGATCCGCAAGGCGCACCTGACCTACCTGCGGGCCGGCGCCCGCGTTCTGGTCACCGCCGGTTATCAAGCTACCCTGCAGGGTTTCCGGGCGCTGGGGCATGACGCCCGGGCGGCGCGGCAACTTCTTTTCAGCACAGTGGATCTGGCCCGGGAAGCTATCGCGGAATTCAGCGCCGATTTGCAGTCGGATTTCTTTCCCCGCGTGGCCGCCGGCATCGGGCCATACGGCGCCTTCCTGGCCGACGGCTCGGAGTACACGGGGAACTACGGAATATCTGAAGGGGAGCTGATCGATTTCCATTTGCCGCGACTGCAACTGCTGGACAAGTCATCGGCGGACTTTTTGGCCGTGGAGACCCTGCCGGATTTTACCGAAGCAAAAGTCCTGGCGAGGCTGCTACAAAACACAAAAAAAAGTGGCTGGGTATCTTTTACCTGCAGGGACGGGGCACACCTGCGCGACGGAACGGCCCTGGAGGAATCGCTGCGACTTTTCGCCCGCCACTCGCGGGTGTTCGCCCTGGGAATCAACTGCACAGCTCCCCGGTACATTTCCGAACTGATCCGCCGCATCAGGGAAGCCACTCCCGAAAAGCGAGTGGTTGTCTATCCCAACTCGGGAGAGGTATACAATGCCGCCGGCGGGACCTGGTCGGATACGGCCGACCTCGACAACCTGGAGCGGATGGTGGAAGAATGGCTGGACCTGGGAGCGGACATGATCGGCGGCTGCTGCCGCCTGGGTCCCGACGCGGTCCGCACCATCGACGGAGTGATCCGTTCCAGAAGCCGGAGGAAAGACCGCTAAGGTTTTTCCCCGCTTTGCCCGCCTCGTCTCTTCCGGGACGGACGTCCGGGGTCAGGGCGTGGACCCTTGTCTGCCCTTCCCTGATTGAAATAACTGTATAAATGGCACTTGATATTGCCGTTGTACAGCTTTCTCTTTTTGTCCGCTCTGCCGAATATCTCCTGAAAATGGTCATGGGCCGTAAAAATGTGCTTGTCGAGTTTATCATAGGGTGACAGGACGTTTCTGAACGTTCGATAGAGTTCATCCAGGGTACCCTTGTCACCGATCCTTTCTCCATACGGCAAATTGGTGATGACACAAGCGTTTTCACCGGAAAAATGAAATTTCGATATATCTCTGCACGCAAAATCAATCTCCCTGTCCATATCCGCGTTCTTTGCATTCAATCCGGCGGAGTCAATTACTTGGGCATCGATATCGTATCCGAACAGTTCCAGCTTGCGGTGATTTATTCGGCTGAGCGCTTCCGTTTTTGCCTTTCCCCAGATATCCTGATCCAGGAATTCCCATTCCATGGCGAGGAAATTCCGGTTGATTCCCGGTGCAACATTGCGGCCGATCATGGCCGCTTCTATCAACAGGGTCCCGGCTCCGCAAAAAGGATCGATCATGGGTGTGCCAGGCTTCCACCCGGACAGCAGCACCAATCCGGCCGCAAGCGTTTCCTTTACGGGAGCCTCGCCCGTATGGAGCCGGTATCCACGTTTGAAAAGGGCGGCTCCCGACGTATCCAGGGTAACTTGGGCTTTGTTCTTCTCCAGGATGATTTCAATCGGGAACCGGGTGCCGTCCTCCGGAAAACGGTCTATGCCGTAAGACAACCTCATTTTCTCAATGATCGCTTTCTTTGTAATGGACTGACACGCGGGAACGGAAGACAGTTTTGATTTCCTGGACCTGCCGTTCACATGCATGATGCCGTTAGCGGGAATCATATCCTGCCAGTTTATTTCGCGCACGCCTTCAAAAAGCTGGTCAAAATCATATGCATCGAACTCGGAGAGCTTTAAATAAACCCGGTCCGCGGAACGTAGAAAGATATTGGCTCTTGCAATACCCGCTTCATCCGCTCCAAACGTGATTCTTCCATCCTGGACGTGCCGATCATGATAGCCGAGGGATGCCAGTTCTCTTTTCAGAACGGATTCAAGTCCAAAGGTACAGGTAACGATAATATTTTGTTTCATGGTGACGAAGTGAGTTAAACCGATTTTACCTGAAAAGGGATTCTAAATCTCAACAGCCTCAATGTCATAGATACTTTACGTTCCCTTGTAATCGGAAACAAGCGCCCCGACACCCTGACTTTGGTGGTCGGCGCCCGCGGCGGCAAAATCTTACACAGGTTCCGCCTCTGCGTGAATCAGAATGGTTCCATGAGCGTAGGTGACCGCCCGGCCGGCGATGGCCACGCGATCATCGCGCAACTCGCAGTACAGCGTTCCACCCCGGCGCGACACCTGGCGTGCCGTCAGGCGGTCTTTGCCCAGGCGTTCGGCCCAGTAGGGAATCAGGGTGCAATGGGCCGAACCGGTCACGGGATCCTCGGGAATACCTTCGCGGGGCGCGAAAAAGCGGGAAACGAAGTCGACTTCCGGGGCGGCTCCGGGCGCCGTGATCATGATCCCGGTGACATCCAACTCGCTCAATTTCGCCGCATCGGGCCGGCAGGCCAGTACCTGCGCCTCTGTTTCCAAGACGGCCATGAAATCGCGGGATTTGCGGGTCTCCAGCGGGCGCATCCCCAGGCCGTCCACAAGCGCCCCGGGCGCCTGGACCACTTTACCGGGCCGGGAGGGAAAGTTCATTCCCAGCAGGTCACCGCGCACAGCCACAATCAACTCGCCGCCGGCCGAGGTGAAGCGGATCTCCGGCTTTTTCCAGCCCAGATGACGGACCACCACGTGGGCGGACGCCAACGTGGCATGGCCGCACAGGTCGACCTCGTTGACCGGGGTGAACCAGCGCAAGTGGAAACCACCTTCACGGGGCACGAAGAAGGCGGTTTCGGACAGGTTGTTTTCCATGGCGATGGCTTGCATGATGCTGTCTGGAAGCCATGTAACCATGGGAACCACCGCCGCGGGGTTGCCCGCGAACACCTTGTCCGCGAACGCATCCACCTGGTAAAACGTCAACGATTCATGGCCCATGTCTCTGCTCCAATTTGCAAATAGCAGCCCTCATTATCCCATTGAGCACGGCACCTGACAACCGGGCACCTCCCATGGTGCGTGGGCGATGTTGAACGCAATTCCAGCAAGCAATGCGCATTACGGGGTGCCAATCGACGTTTACGGTTGGGGGCAGGCCTTGCATAATGCAATTCTGGTGATTCGATATGTCTGGAATATTGGCTCTCTTCCGTTCCGAATGGGTTTGGAAATTACTTTAATTTGAAAAAAGGGGAAAACTACAGGAGAATACCCTCTCGCCAATCACCAATGTGTGCTTAGCCACGCAAAACGTAAGAGAATCATACAAAAAAAACCTTGCTCTATCGCTTTGGCTCACGCTTCCGTTTTGATTGCTTTTCGGTGACCGGTGGAATCCCTTCTATTTCTCCTCCATCTGTTGAACGGCAATGTCGAGCAGCTTTACCGGAGTCTTGCCGATCACGTTTACAATTTCCCTGTCTCCGACCTGCAAATTGTAATGTTTCAAGACTTCCGTCAGAACGGTATCCTTTTGAAAAACATGCCCGCCCCGGTTTTCCCCCAGATAACGATTGCACGCTCTCCATTGCCGTACATCCGCTTTCAGTGCGAGGTCCTTCACGTTATACCCTTCCATCTTCGCTTTGTATTCCACGAACAGATTTTCCAGTCTGGATTTCAGCACCTCGGCTTCCGGTTTCTTTTTGCTCAATTCATTAACCCTGGCCACAATTTCGTCAAAAACACCCAGGATCTCTTTTGCCAGCAAGATACCTTCTCCAACCGTTTCCGGCTTGACAGCCGTCTGGTCGGCAGGAATCGGTGTGGATGCCTCTGTTTTCTTTTCATTGCCACAGGCAATGAACACCATTGAGAACGCCACCAGAACCACAATCAACAGCGCCATCTTCATCGTATGATCCTCCGCAGGAATTGAGTGATTTAGTAACCTAAAAGAGAACCATACCATAAGTATTATTCTGGGGAAAGAGCCCTTTTGCATGGGTCAGAAGGGCCGAAGAATCAAGTTTTCAATGCATCCCCTTCCCTTTTCTCCCGCAAACTGAAAGCCATTGACTTTCTCCCCTTGTGCCGTAAAATAAGAGAAATTCAATCATTCTGGAGGGCATGAAATGCAGGTTGTCGCCATCAACGCCAGCCCCCGCAAAGAAGGCAATACTCATCTGCTTCTCAAGAGGGTCTGTGAACATCTTCAAGCCCAGAGCATAGACACCGAGATCATCCACATCGGCGCCAAACCGGTTCACGGCTGCCAGGGCTGCCGCCGCTGTTTCGAAACCCGCGACAGGAACTGCGTCATTCGCACCGACCCCATCAACGACTGCATCGGCAAGATGCTGGACGCCGACGGCGTACTCCTGGGCTCCCCCACCTACTTTTCAGATGTTACGACCGAAATGAAGGCACTGATTGATCGCACGGGATATGTCAGCTTGGCCAACGACAACCCTTTGGCCGGCAAAGTGGGCGCCGCGGTCACGGCGGTCCGCCGGGCCGGGGCCCAGCACGCGCTCGATTCCATGCACCATCTTTTCTCTGTATTGGAGATGCCCATTGCTACATCCACCTACTGGAACATCGGCTACGGAGGGGCGCCTGGTGAAGCGGAGTATGACATCGAAGGCTTGCAGGCCATGGACAACCTCGGCAACAACATGGCCTGGCTGATGCATTGCGTACACACCGGCAGCCGGCATCACCCTTTTCCCAAGAGCGACCGCACCCGACGCCTGAATTTCATCCGCCGCGACTGCATGCCGTAGACTCAGCCGCGCACATGCCTTGCACGCGAAGCCTTCACGTCCCGGCAGCGAGTTTTTACCGCAGAGCTCCTCAGCCCCGATCCCAGCGTCTGCAACGCCACAGGTTCCGGGACCCTGGAGCCAGGCATTCAGCATCGCGATCATTTCCCTTTGACCGTTTGACCAGAAAAGCCTGTCTTCGAGGTTCAGACTCTCAGGGAGCGATAGGGGGCTGCCGGCTGGCGTCATTGCGGGTAATGCTTTTCAGCGCGTCGAAGGTCATGGCCGCCGTTGGGCGCAGCCTGGGGTCCTTGTTCAGCATGAGCATGATCAGGATGGAGAGGGTCGTGTCCAGGTCGGAACGGAATGTGCAGATATCGACGGGTTCGATGGTGCTGATCTGCCGCATCACCTCCAGGGTTGTCTCCCCGGTGAAAGGCTTGGCACCGACCAGCATTTCGTAGAAGATCACCCCCAGACTGTGGATGTCGCTGGCCGGAGTGATGTCTTCCCCCGCGATCTGTTCAGGCGATAAGTAGAAGATGGTCCCCACCACCATGCCCGTCTCGGTGAGGCGGCTCATGTGCTGGGTCATGGCCAGGCCGAAGTCCAGCAGCTTGACAAAGTGCGGATTGCCGTCCCGCTTCACCAGCTTGATATTGTCGGGTTTGAGATCACGGTGGACGATGTTCATGGCGTGAATGCTTTCCAGGGCGTCGGCGATCTGAACCATGATGCCCACGGCCTGACTCAGCTGCATTTCCGGGTTATGCGTCAAGAATTCCCCCAGGGTCGGCCCTTCCAACACCTCCATGGCGATGTAGAGTCCGGTGTCGCTTTCGCCGCGTTCAATCACGTGCACGATGTTGGGGTGAACCACCTGGTCGATGAGCGAGGCTTCCTGTTTGAAGCGTTTCTTCTGCACGTCATCCTTGAAATACTCTTCCCGCAGCACCTTGACGGCGATGGTCCGATGGGAGGGGTCGACTACGTCAACGGCCCGGTAGATCGTACCCATCCCGCCGCTGCCCATCTGTTCAATGATGCGGTAGTGGCCGATGTAATTCTTTTTTTTCCAGAAGGTGAAGATGTAGCGATAGCGGTAAACCAGGAACAGAACTCCCGAGATCAGGATGACAAGGGCACCGACCATCAGATTGCGCTGCAGTTCCCGGCTTTTCAGTCGCAGTGCCTGGATCTCGCTGTTTTTTTTCAGGAGAAGGATCTCCTGCTCCTTTTTTTCGCTTTCGTAACGGGTTTGCAGCTCGGCAATCTTCTTGTTGCTTTGACTGTTGATGATCTGGTCGGCAGTGTTTTTGTATTCCTTGTAATAGCGCAGTGCCCGGACATAATCCCGCCTGAACTCCCAGACCTGGGAAAGCGCCAGGTTGCCGTCCCTGACCTGGGCCAGGGCACCGATCTCTCCAGCCAGGGATAGGCCCTCTTCCAGCGTTCGCCGGGCCTGATCGGGGCGCCCCAGTAGCAGTTCAATACCGCCGAGTTCGATGAGAGTCCGGGCCGTGCCCTCCTTTTCCCCCATCTGCCGGCGCAGCTCCAGGGAGTTGCGGAAATACCCCCGAGCCGAACGTAGATTCTTCAACAGGGTCTCCACGCTGCCGATGTTGAACAGGACCGATGCGATCCCCGATTGATTTTCGGTTTCCCGGTAAATGTCCAGTGCGTTACGGTAAAACTCCATGGCTCGGGGCAAATCGTTGTCATCCTTGTGAATATTGCCGATATTGACGTATTGAGAGGCCATGCCGGTCCGGTCCTTTAATTCTTCCTTAATTGCCAGGACCTGATTGTAGTATTTCAGGGCTTCATCGTTCCTGCCCAGGGTGCCGAGAATAATCCCCACGTTGTTGAGGGAACTGGCAATGGCTTTCCGGTCGCCCAATGCCTCCTTGATCTTCAGGGATTGCAAGTAGTATTCCAGAGCTTTTTCGTAATTGCCCTGCATGTCGTAACTGATGCCGATGTTGTTCAGCGCCGAAGCCAAAACTTTTTTTCCTTTTTCGCTTGGGATTGTGCGAAATATTTCGACAGCCTGAAGCGCGTATTCTCGAGCATTGACGAAGTCGCCCGTCTGCATGTGGATAATGGCCATGATATTCATGGCGATACCGCTCCGCGGCCGGTCGTTTATTCTCTGGGTCAGCTGCAGGCTCTTTTCGGCATAGTTCAAGGCCTGATCATAGTCTCCCAGGTAGAGGTGGGCCTGGCAGATGAGGTCAAGTAGTCCCAATTCCGTCTTGTCGTCGGGGAATTTTTTCAACAACGCTTCGGCTCGGCCGCCGTATTCCACCACTTTGTTCGGATTGGTGCGTAGATTGCCGCGACACAATTCAATCAGCAACGACAGTTTCTCCCGGCCCGCCGCGGTTTTTAAGCGCTTTTCCTGGTCCGCCGGGTCCTGGCTCCAGGCAAGCGTCAGGCAGACCAGAAGCATTCCCAACAAAAACAGCCGCGCCGGTTTCATCGTGTTCCTCTTCAAATCAAAAAATAACCGTGGAAGAACTGAGGGTAGACCCCGGTGAACGAAAAGTCAACCGGACAACTTGAACCCAGCCTTGCAACCTGCCACCCGGGAAGTCCGTTGGACATGGGCTGGGTCAGCCACCCAGTTCGGTGGACAGCGGGAAACCGGAAATTCTACTATTATGAAAAAAATTGGGGTCAGCATGCCGGGTTACGGCCACCGTCCGTCCAGCCGGGAAGATGAATTGCTCCAATGGCGCCATTGGCCTGCTCGCCCTGCCGAGCTGGGATTTTGTGGACCAACTGCAACCGGTCACGGCCGCGGAATTTGTGAGCCGGGAGCCTCACCGCTGTCCCGGAGACGGCTTTAGACTGTCTTTCATTTGTACAGCGTGTTGAACAGGAGTTTGAAGGTGCCGTGGGTCTGGGCGCGGTGCTGGACACGAAAACCGATCAGAACTATTTCGCCCTGTCCGTAACGAACCGCGATCATCGCCGGTTTCCCGGCCATGATATCCTCACCTACGAGCCAGCCGCTTTTCAACAGGTCCTTTTTCGCGTAGCGAACCACGGTGGTGTAATCATCATTGTGTCTTCCCGG
>DSBM01000016.1 GCA_011049425.1 Candidatus Aminicenantes bacterium | reverse complement strand
GTTTTATTGGTATAATTTGTGCAAGAATGATTCGTGGTGGAATCATTTTGCTGAAGCCATGTCCGGAAACGCAAACAGCAGATAGTTACGATGAACCACTCAACCGAACCTGAATCTTTAGAACCTTTCAAGCCGGAATCCGCCCGGGGAGAAGCTTTTTTTGAGACCCGGGGCATGCGCGTGCTGGTGTCGTTGCGGCGCATTATCCGCGCGGTGGACATCCACTCCCGCCGCCTTTTTTCCACTTTTCACATCACGGTTCCCCAACTGATGTGCCTGATGGCCATTGTGAGAAATGGACCCATGAACCTCAAGAACCTGGCCGCGACGGTTGCCCTGGGCCAGTCCACGGTCAACGGCATCGTGGACCGCCTGGAAGCCCGTGGCCTGGCCAGGCGGGAACGCAGCGGTGCGGACCGGCGTCACGTGTTTGTTTCAGCCACGCCCGAGGCCGTTAAACTGACCCGCAGCGCCCCTCCCCTGCTGTTGCAGGAACGCCTGGCCCACGAGTTGCAACGGCTGCCGGAAAAAGAGCAGTCGGCGATTGCCGCTTCCCTGGAGCGGATCGTTGAGATGATGGGCGCCGGCCACCTGGAGCCTTCTCCCATACTGTCACCGGGAGAAGAGGGCGGCCGGGGAAAAAAAGAATTCACCGAAGACCCGGATTATGCATACAAGGAGTCAAGATGACCAAGCTATCACCCAGACAAAAAGCCATATCCGCCTCGATCGATGAAAAGGCCACCCTGCAGCAGTGGCGCGACTGGAAATGGCAGCTGAAACATTCCGTGCGCGACCTGGAAACCTTTGAAAAGCTGCTGGGAGTAGAGTTTCCGAAAACGGATCGCAAGAAGATCGTAAAAACCCTGGAAAAGTTCCCCCTCTCCATTACCCCGTACTACCTGTCCCTGATCGATACCGACAATCTCGAGTTCGATCCCGTGGCGCGCCAGGCGTTTCCCAACCCGGCCGAACTCGTCATGTCCAAACACGATATGTGCGACCCCCTGCACGAAGACAAGGACAGCCCGGTGCCGGGCATCACCCACCGCTACCCCGACCGCGTGCTGTTCCTGGTGTCCAACATGTGTTCCATGTACTGCCGCCACTGCACGCGCAAGCGGCGCGTGGGCGACGTGGACCACATTCCCGACGATGACATCATCCGCCAGGGCCTGGACTATATCCGCAAAACGCCGCGGGTACGGGACGTGCTGCTTTCCGGCGGAGATCCCTTTCTCCTGTCGGATGAACGCCTCGACTGGATTTTGTCGGAACTGGACGCCATAGACACGGTTGAAGTGGTGCGCATCGGCACGCGCACGCCGGTGGTTCTGCCCTACCGCATCACCGACGACCTGGTCAACATGTTGAAAAAACACCACCCCGTATGGGTCAACACCCATTTCAACCATCCCCGCGAAAGCACCCACTCTTCGCGCACCGCCCTGGCCAAGCTGGCCGACGCCGGTATTCCCCTGGGCAATCAGTCGGTGTTGCTGGCCGGGGTCAACGACTGCCCGCGCATCATGCGCGCCCTGGTTCACAAGCTGGTCATGAACCGCGTGCGGCCCTATTACCTGTACCAGTGCGATTTGGCCGAAGGGCTCTCCCACTTCCGCACCCCGGTGGGCAAAGGCATCGAAATCCTGGAGAGCCTGATCGGACACACCAGCGGTTTCTGCGTGCCCACATACGTGATCGACGCCCCGGGCGGCGGGGGAAAAATTCCCGTCATGCCCAACTACCTGATCTCCTGGTCAACCAACAAGGTGATCCTGCGCAACTACGAGGGCGTGATCACTTCTTACAAGGAACCGGACTCTTACGAGCCCGTGTTCTGTGATCGCAACTGTGAAAACTGCGACCTGCTGCTGTCACTCGAGGACGCGGACGAGTGGAAAGCCGTGGGCATTGAAAAGCTTTTGGCCGAATACGACGATACCATCTCGTTGGTGCCCTCGGGCAGTGACCGTCACAAACGGAGAAACGACGAGTGAGTTGGATCGATTACCTGATTTTTGCTCTCTACATGTTTGGTGTGCTGGGCATCGGCGCCTATCACTATTTCCGCAACAAGAACAGCGAAGATTACTATGTGGGTTCGCGCTCCATCACGGCGCACCACGTGGGCCTGTCTATTGTGGCAACCGACGTGGGGGGCGGATTTTCCATCGGCCTGGGCGGCGTGGGGTTTGTGATGGGGCTGGCCGGCACCTGGCTGCTCTTTACCGGCCTGGTGGGGGCCTGGATTACCGCCGTATTCCTGATTCCGCGCATTAAGAAGGTAGACCGCAAAGAAGGCATGATGACCTTCCCCGATTTCCTGCGCTGGCGCTACAACGACCGCGTGGCCCTGGTCGCCGCCCTGGTATCGGGCATCGGTTACCTGGGGTTTACCGGGGGACAGATTCTGGCGGGCGCCAAGTTGGCGGCGGCAACCATTATTCCACGCGCGCCCTGGGGCATGGAGCCGATTCAATTCGCCCTGATCGTGATCGCCGCGGTCACCATCATCTACACTGTCATCGGCGGCCTGAAAGCGGTGATCTACACCGATACCATTCAATGGGCGCTGCTGCTCACCGGCCTGATCGTGTTCACCATTCCCCTGGCCCTGCACAAGGTGGGCGGCATCTCCGGCCTGCGGCACAGCCTGGGGCCGGAGGCCTTTCACCTGGGAAACATCAGTTTCACCCGGTTTTTTAACTGGATGGTCACGATTATTCCCATCTGGATCATCGCCATGACGTTGTACCAGCGCATGTTCGCCTGCCGCAATGAAAAGGAAGCCCGCCGCGCCTGGTACATCGCCGGGGTTTTTGAATACCCGGTGATGGCGTTTGCCGGGGTAATCCTGGGCATGTGCGCGCGTGTACTCTTTCCCCTGGTGGAGCCGGAGATGGGCATGCCCATGATGATCAAGACCGCCCTGCCGGCGGGAGTAACCGGGATTGTGATCGCCGCCTACTTTTCCGCCATCATGTCCACCGCGGACAGTTGCATGATGGCCTCATCCGG
>DSBM01000015.1 GCA_011049425.1 Candidatus Aminicenantes bacterium | reverse complement strand
CGCGCACGCGGTTCACCTCCCATTCCACCCAGAGCTGGTTGTCCAGGCCCTTGAGGTCTGACCCGGTAAAGTACTCTCCTGTTGATTCCAGGCGGATGCGCCATTCTTTGCCGCGCTGGTACACTTTACCCGTGATGCGGAAGTGGCGCTGTTGGGGGGCGTCCTTCATCCGGTAGGAAAAAGTGGGGGAGGTGACCCCGCCCACGTCTTTCATGGCCCCGGTCATGGCGTCGCCGAAGTGGCCGGCCACTTTGCCCGCCCCGGGAACCGAGGGCATGGGCATGAGATTGATCAGCCCCTTTACCGCTCCGGCCAGGGCCTCAACCCCCGACAGGTCAGGATCCAGGTTATACAGGATCGCGCCTTCACCGGAAATGGTGCCGTCCTCGCGCACGGTGAAGAAGAACTCGGCCGCGTGCTTGGTGGTGAGGGTCATGACCGTGATGCCGCCGCCGCGGCGGCGGAAGCGCACTTCCGCGCCCGCCGCCTTTCCCGTCCAGTCGCCCTGTAACCGCTCCAGCGTGATCTGAGAGAAATCTTCTGCGGTCAGTTGAACCCCGCCGATCACCAATGACGCGGCCAGCAATCCCATTAAAAGTTTATTCATTGGTGCCTCGATATTACCATTATGACATTGAGCCGGCTCTTTTTCACTTTACCGTCTCCTGCCTCCCAACACTTTTATTCAAATCCGAAATCCCAAATCCCAAACCTGAAACAAGAACAAAGCGGAATCAACCACAAAACACACGGAGCACACGGAAATAAGGGAAAAGTTGAGGGAGTTGAGAGGGTTGAGGGTGGACATACAGTTTTACAAGTGTTGGCTTCTCCTGCCCTTCGCCCCTCGCCTCTTGCCAGTGTTTTTACTTTAGACTTTCAACTTTCGACTGATTTTTCCCTGCCTTCCTGTCACCTGAGACCTGTCACCTTCTTTCTCTCTTTCTAACTTTATGAAACTTCTTTCCTCTTCAACTTTTCAACTTTAATCACGGCAACACCGTCATGTTGTAGCGGCGCAGGCACACGTCCACGCTGCCGTTCCGGATCCACACCTGGTAGCTTCCCGGGGGCAGGTTCGGGCAGTTGAAGCTGATTTTATTGTTGGGCCCCCAGGAAGTGACGGGAACCGTCTGCGGACCGAAGCGCACCGTCCAGTTTCCCTGGACGGGTGGCAGCTTGTAGGCGTGGAGTTCAAGAACGTCGCCGGCGCGGGCTTCCAAGATGAAACCTGACGAGCTTCCCCGGATCATGATGCCCTCGAAGTCCAGCTTCAGCAGGATCTGGATGGTGTTGGAGACGAGCTGGTTCCCGTCCATGATGCGCAGGCTGTAGGTCTGTCCGAAGGGGATGTTCAGATTGTCTTTTACCAGGCAGTTGATCCAGGTATCCGTCCAACCCACGAAGTTGCCGTTGTGCTCCTCAACCGGCAGGGTGTAGGACCCCAACTTGACGGTTTTTTTGCCGGGTGTGCTGCCGAAACCGCTGCCGCCCAGATGCAGTTCGATATTTCCGGTATCCGATCCCATGATGGTGGTTTGACTGACGCCGCTGATGTGGATCAGCTGGGGTTGGGGCAGGTAGTGACTGAGGAATTGATACTTTACGAAAGCGGTGTTGTTTTTTTCGTTGCTCTCGGCCACGGCTTGGCCGGAATCCGCCACGGCGCCGAGGTACAGCAGCTTGGGAGCGCCCCTGGGTTTGAAAATCGGCAGGGGCAGGCTCAGGGTGCGCGAAGCGCCGGCTGCCAGGCGGTCGATGTGCATGCGTCCGCCCTTGACCAGCATGTCTTCGTTCCAGGAAGTAGAAAACGCGGCGTATGTAACCGGCGCTTTCTCGTCGGAAGACAGGATAAAATCGACAAAGAAATTACCGGCCGCCGCCTTGCCGCTGTTGCTCACCACCAGGTTGATTTTGTGAGCCGGTATGGTTAGTGGCCGAGCCTTTGTGAACGATACCTCCAGGTCGGGTTGGAGCCGGATTTTGGATATCGGCGCTTTCACCGGCTTGATGGTTCTTGTCTGCCCGGCCAGGTCCGACGATGCCGCAAACAGCACGAAGGCAATCAGTATGGTTAAAATACTTTTGGTTTTGTTCATCTTTCTCTCCGGGAATTGAATAAAAGTAAAGACGAAAATATCTCTCCCCAGTTGCTTTTATTCCGAGCGGTTCACGAGCCGCTAAGCCTGCCTCCTGATGTCTTTATTCAAATCCGAAATCCCAAATCCGAAACAAATTCAAATGATCCAAAGTTGAAAAGGCAAGAAGTTTAAAAAAAGCTTTTACTTTTTGCTTTCGACTTTAGACTTTCGACTAAGTTTCCCCCTCGCAATTCATGCTCAGAATAACGAATAAGGAAGAATGAATAAAAAAGCTCGAGATCCGTAGGATGCACTCGAAAGGAACTGTAGGGGTCTTGAAAGAACTCGTAGAAGGTAGAAAAAAGCATTAAAGGTTTGCTTTTAATTTTGACTTTCGACTTTTTACTTTCAACTGTTTTATTCAATCCCCAGCCGGGTCATTTTCTTGAACAGGCCCTTGCGGGAGAGGCCGAGTTTTTGCGCCGCCCTGGTGCGGTTGCCCCCGGTCTCCGCCAGGACGCGCGTAATCATCCTTAGTTCCAGTTGATCCACTTTTCCCTTGATGTCGTTTTCATCCATTGCGACGGTGTGTTCAAGGGAATGATCCCGGATATCATCATTGAGCATGTCCGCATGTACCACTCCGGCGTTTTTCATGAGCAGGCCCACCCGATCGGCCTCGTTTTTTAACTCCCGCACGTTTCCCGGCCATGGGTATTCGAGCAGCAAGCGCACCGCCTTGGGCGAAATGCCCCGGAACGGCTTTTTTCGTTTTGCCAGTTTGCGGCAAAGAAAAAATTCAAAAAGGGGTAGGACCTCTTCTCTGCGTTGTCGCAGGGGTTGGATGACCAGATTGAATGTTTTCAAGCGGAAGTAAAGATCCCGGCGCAAGCGTTTGCTCTCAATTAATTCGCTGAATGGAATGTTGGAGGCCGCAATCACCCGCACGTCGACCTTCTCCGGTGTGTGGGCGCCGATAGGGAATACTTCGCCGCTCTCCAATACCCGCAACAGCTTGGCCTGTATCGGCGCGGGCATGTCCGCCACCTCGTCAAGGAAAACGGTTCCCCCGTCCGCGGTCGCAAACTTGCCCTTTTCACGGCTTGTGGCACCGGAATAGGCGCCTTTCTGATGGCCAAAGAGCTCGTTCTCCACCAGGTGTTCCGGAAGAGAAGATGTCATGATCGGCAGGAATGGTCCCTGTCGGCGGGAATAGTGGTGGATCAGCGCCGCGACTATCTCCTTGCCCACCCCGGTTTCCCCTTCCAGTATGACGCCGGAATTATCAGGCGCCAGGCGCATGATGGTTTGCAGCAGTTTGCGGGCATGTTGGGATGAAAACAATATGGGAGTTTTTAATTGGGGCAGTTCCAGCAGGGAATGCTCTTCATCATCGAAGCCCAAATCTTCTTCGGAACGAATGCGTTTCTTGTGCGCCGGCTTGCGGTTGATCAGGTAGATCAACTTGGCGAGGTGGGTCAGGCGGGTATGAATGAAAGGCGGCAAACCTTCCTTGTAGTTGCCGTTGATGACCGTGACGTAGTAGCACAACTGCTGGTGCTGGAACAATACGGGGCTGGAGAGACAGCGGACACCGCTTTCTTTGTCGGATACCATTAATGAATTCAAGAACGCCCCTTTCATATGATTCGAATCCGCCAAAAGGTTTTCCGGGTTTCGCCCGTGGGCGAAAAGGAGGAGAGGCTCACTCTTTCCCCGAACGATCACGCCGAAACCTTGAATCCCCATTTTGTCAAAAAGGTCGGGCAGGTCGGAGCGGTAGAAATCCCCGGTGCTTTCCATGGCCATAAAGAGGTCAAAAAAGGCCCTTCCCGTCTGAATCTGTTCCCGCTCATCCTCACGGACGTTGTGTGTGGATTCGCCCAGGTCAAGTTTAAGCGGTGGTTTGCGGATCTGGTCCGGCAGGACGTCATCCTTGTCCCAGGGAGTCAGGGTGAAGGGAACCTTCCCGGTCTGGATAGAGGCTTCATGGTCGAGGGGTGCCGGCGCATCCAACAATTCGCCATTGAAAAAAGTACCGTTGGTGCTTCCCAAGTCTTGAATCCACCACTGGTCCTCATCATACCATGTGCGAACGTGATGACGGGAAACCGTGTCATCGGGGATGATGATGTCGTTTTCGCCGGATCGGCCCCAATGGTAATCGCCGGCACGGAGAAATAATGTGGTTCCTGAATTCAACAGGTGTACCCGGAGCATGTTTAATTCTAATTCGATATTTTTTGATTGTCAACAACATCGAATTGATGGGTGCAGGCCGGAAATATAGTGGGCATCATGTTCTCTTCAGCGGGTACTTTGTGCCCGGCCGGTCTCTATTTGCTTTACGCAGACTTCTGTATTGCTCAATTGGTTGCGCCCGGTTTCAGCTTCAGCAGGGCGTTTCCAAGTAAAGCCCTTTTAGCAAAAGGGTTGGCACATAAAATGCAAACTTCAAAACCCTGTTGTGTGAAATGACATTCCTGAAAGGCGGCCGACCCCAACGGCGGCAGCCTGTCCGCAGCTTTCCGGTTTGTTGACGTAAATGCGAACGATTCAGTTTTTCCAAAGGGGAAATAATGAAAAAAGTCAGGATTTTCGGAATCAGTGATATCGGTTGCGTGAGGCGGGAGAACGAGGACTCCTTCTGGGTACACGGTACAGGGAAAAGGGTCGTCGCCCTGGTGGCCGACGGCATGGGCGGTCACGTGGCCGGCAAACTGGCGTCCGCCACAGCCGTGGATGTCCTGCGTCACCACCTTGAGAGCAAGGACGGGTTCAAACCCGTGGAAGAGAAAATGGAAGACGGCATGTTCCGGGCGCATAAACGCATCGAGGAATTGGCGCGGGAGCACGCGCCCAACGCCCGCATGGGCACCACCTGCACAATGGCTGTGCTGGAACGCTTTCCCCGCCAGAACAGGCGCCAAGATGACGCCTTGCGCTTGCTGATCGGCCACGTGGGAGACAGCCGCCTCTATCGCCTCAGAGAAGGCAATATTGAGCAGGTGACCACGGACCACACCATGTTGCAGCGCATGCTGGAAGCCGGGGCCATTTCCGCGGCGGAAGCGCGCGAGTACGAACACAAAAACGTAATATACAAGTCCCTTGGGGGTTCAGAGAACCTCCAACTCGACCCGGTGACGGAGCATGAAGTTCATCCCGGGGAACTCCTGCTTCTCTGCTCCGACGGTTTGACCGGTCATGTGAAAGCGGAAGAAATTCACGCCGTGGTGCGCGCCACCCGCAACCTCGAGGCCGCGGGTCACGCCCTGGTTGAACTGGCCAGGCAGCGCGGCGGCAGTGACAACATTACGGCCGTCCTTTTGGAATACGGCCGATTCTCCCGTCTTTCCGCCTCTGTTTCCCGCGAACAGATACGACAATTGTTGGGGAAATCCCCTGGTGCCAGAAACCCCCGTCACTGGGGAACGATCCTGGTCTTAATGTTAATCCTGGTTATTCTGGGGGGGGTGTTAACCTTTCACGTCCTTTCAAAAAAAGGCGTATCATTGGCGGATAGTGACGCAAAAGTTACGGCGCAAGAATCCGTTTCACCCGGTGAGTCGGTTGACGCCCACGCCCATCCCAAAGAACCGCCGGTGCAAGACAATCAGCCCCTCATGGCTCCGCCGCTGACAAAGGACGGGAAGGAGCAAGCCGGATCATCATCCGGCCCAGGCCCGATTAAAGCAAAAGAGAAAACTGATGACTCCGCAAACTGATCCCTTGGCTTGGCCTGAAATCCCAGGCGTTGTATTGGAAAAAGAATTGGGCCGCGGCGGTATGGCCGTGGTCTACCGGGGCGTTCAGTCCCGGCTCAAGCGGTCCGTGGCGGTCAAGGTGCTCTCTCCGGTCCTGCTGGTGGACCCCCAGTTCTCCAAGCGTTTCCTTCGTGAAGCCGAGACCGCGGCGGGCCTGAACCATTCCAATATCGTCTCCATCTACGATGTCGGCAGCGAGGGACAATGGAACTACATGGTCATGGAGTACCTTCCCCAAAACCTGGCCGATCAGATCGGTAAAGGTAACATGGCATCGGAAAAGGCACTGGCGATCTTTAGCGCAATCGCGTCCGCCCTGGATTACGCCCATGGCAAGGGCTTCATCCACCGGGACGTGAAGCCCGATAACATCTTGTTTCGCGAAGACGGCACGCCGGTGTTGTGTGATTTCGGGATTGCGCGGGCGGTGGGTTCGGCCACGCGTTTGACCAAGACGGGCATGAGTG
>DSBM01000014.1 GCA_011049425.1 Candidatus Aminicenantes bacterium | reverse complement strand
GCCCCGGAACCTGCCGTTTGCGTTCGCTTATGCTTTATGCCCTGCGGGTATGTATGCCCTATGGGTACTCATTCCTCACAATCTCGCCTATCACCAATGTGTGCTTACCCACACAAAACGTAAGAGATCCAAACTTTTCAACTTTCCAACCTTTTTTGTTAATATCCGTAAAACCAGTAGTGATTCGCTCTAAAGAGGCAAAAATGAAAAAAGTTCTTTTGGTGCTGTGTATGTTTGTTGCGGCGTCACTGATGTTCCCCGAAGTCAGTCCCCAATGGATTCGTTGGGCCGCGATCTCACCCGACGGAGAGCGGATCGTATTCAGCAGTCACGGCGATCTCTACCTGGTGTCCGGTTCCGGCGGAGACGCGCGGATTCTGACCATTCACGAAGCTGATGAATACCACCCGGTATGGAGCCCGGACGGAGAGCAAATCGCCTTTGCTTCCGACCGTCACGGCAATCTGGATGTGTTTGTGGTAGCCGCGGCCGGGGGTGAAGCCGTACGCCTGACCCGGCATTCGGCGGACGAAGTTCCCTACGCGTTCACGGCGGATGGGAAACAAGTGCTGTTCGGCGCGGCGCGCCTGGATGATTTCAAGCACCGCGGGTTTCCCACCACCTACTTGCCCGAGTTGTACCAGGTCCCCGCCAACGGCGGCCGAGTGGAACAGGTCTGGACCTTCCCCGCAGAGGAGGTCCAGGTCAGCCCTGACGGTTCCCGGATGATTTACATCGACAAAAAAGGCGGTGAGAATTACTGGCGCAAGCATCACCGTTCCGCCGTCACCCGTGATATCTGGTTGTACGACAAAGCAAAAAATCATCATATGCGTTTAACCACATCCCCTTTTGAGGATCGCAACCCCGTATTCGCTCCGGATCAAAAAAGCATTTATTACCTCAGCGAAGAAAGCGGCAGTTTTAACGTACATCGTCTCGAACTGGCGCAACCGCAAAAAAACGAGGCGGTCACCGTGTTTTCCGGCCACCCGGTGCGGTTCCTCAGCATCGACAACCAGGGAACATTGTGTTTCACCCATCATGGTGACCTCTATGTGCAGAAACCCGGCGCCGAGCCGAAAAAGTTGATGGTTCGCGTGGTTGTTTCCAGCAAAGAGAACGACGGGCGCCTGATCCCCGTTCAGGGCAAGGTCAGTGAGATGGCGGTTTCTCCGGATGGGAAAGAGATGGCTTACGTGGTCCGGGGAGAGGTTTTCGCTACCTCAACCGAACGCAAAATGGTGCGACGCATCACAACCACTCCGGGGGCGGAGCGTTTTGTTTCTTTCACCCCCGACGGCAAGGGAATCGTGTATGCCGGTGAACGCAACGGGCGCTGGGGGATTTACCGCGCCAGATTGAGCGATCCGCAGGAGAAGTTTTTCCACGCAGCGACCATTCTTGAGGAAGAAGCGTTACTGGTTACCGAAGCGGACAATTACATGCCGCTGATCTCTCCCGACGGCAAGTCCATGGCGTTTATCGAGAACAAGCGGGAATTGAAAGTCATGGATCTGAAAAGCAAAGAGACCCGTACCCTGCTTTCTGCAAACAACCTGGTGTACATGGGTGACGGCGACCAGTATTTCCAATGGAGTCCGGACAGTCGCTGGCTGCTGGCGGAATACACGCCGCGCCTGGCCAATACCGAAGTCGTGTTGTTGAAAGCGGACGGTTCGCAGGAGATGGTCAACCTGACCGAAAGCGGCTATCACGATATGCGCCCCAGCTGGGCGGGCAAAGGTGAATTGATGCTCTGGTTCAGCAATCGCCACGGACTGCGCGCCTACGCCAACTCTGGTGCCCGGCAGCGGGATGTGTACGGTTTGTACTTTACCCGCAAGGCATGGGAACGCGCCAACCTCTCCAAGGATGAATTCGGTTTGTTTACAGAACTGGAAGAAAAAGACAAAGGGGACGAGGAAAAGAGCGACAAAAAAGACAAAAAGAAAAAAGAAAAGCCGGAAGAGACGATCCAGCCTCTCCGCTTTGAATGGGAGGGGATGAGGGAACGCAGAAAACGCCTGACCATTCATTCCTCTTTCCTGGGTGACGCGGTGCTGTCAAAGGACGGTGAAACCCTCTATTACCTGGCGCGTTTCGAGAAAGGCATGAACCTCTGGGCCACGAAATTGCGTTCGCGTGAAACAGAGAAGATTCTGGACCTGGGGGCGCGCTCGGGCCAACTGCAACGGAATGCCGAAAGCGAGAGCCTGTTTTTGCTGGCGGACGGGAACATTTTTAAACTGGATCCGGAAAAGAAGTCAAAAAAACCGGTGCACGTCGGGGGAGAGATCACCTTTGATGAGACCGCTGAAAGAAAAGAGATGTTTGGCCACGTATGGGAAAAGACCCGCTCCATGTTCTACGAATCCGGGTTTCACGGCGTGGATTGGGAAGCCATGAAAATCGCTTACGCCCCCAAGCTGGCCGGCATCGGTAATGACCGCGAATTCGTTGAACTGCTTTCGGAAATGCTGGGGGAGTTGAATGTCTCTCATTGCGGCGCCCGCGCGATGGCGCAGAATCCCCATGCAGACGAGACAGCCTCGCTGGGGATCTTTATCGATACCAATTACAGCGGGGAAGGGATCCGCATCACCGAGGTAATGCGCAACGGGCCCCTTGATCGTGCCGGTTTCAATGTCAAACCCGGTATGGTGATCACCGCGATCAACGGAATTGCCGTTTCCTCTGAAACGGACAGCGCGCGCTATCTCAACCGCCTGGCGGAAAAGCGTACGGCCTTGAGTCTACTTGACCCCGGGACAGGGAAAACCACGGACCTGGTCGTGATCCCGATTTCATCCAAAGAGGAAAGAACCCTGCTGTACGAGCGCTGGGTGCGTTTAAACGAGCAAGAGGTGGAAAAATCCGGAAACGGTCGTTTGGGCTATGTGCACATTCCCGGCATGAGCGACGGCTCTTATCGTCATGTGTATGATAAAGCCATGGGCAAGTACTTCGACCGTGAAGGGCTGATCGTGGATACCCGCTTTAACGGTGGCGGCGACCTGGTGGGAGACATCACCATGTTTCTTTCCGGCGAGCGTTTCATGACGTACGCCATTGAGCAGCGCGACCTGGGTTATGAGCCCAATTATCGCTGGACCCGGCCCCACGTGGCCCTGGTCAACGAGGCCAACTACAGTGACGGCCACTGCTTTGCCTGTGCTTATAAGGACCTGGGTATCGGCAAACTGGTCGGCATGCCCGTACCCGGCACCTGCAGCTTTGCCGGTTGGGAAATGCTGCAGAACGGCACCATCCTGTGGGGCACGATCCCCGTGAGCGCCAGGAACAAGGCCGGCGAATGGCTGGAAAACAACCAGACCGAACCGGACGTGATGGTAAAAAACATACCCGGCTTTGTTGACAGAGGCCGCGACCAGCAACTCGAAGCCGCCATCCGCGTTCTCCTTGATGTGATTGACAAATAGCCCGTTAAGTTGGCAGTGGTTTCCCTATTCAGAGTAAGCCTCGCGCGTATAACGCGTATAAAAAGGCTGTTAATTTTATGCGCTGGTTCGCTTCTTGAGTTGATAATTTTTTCTGTTGATTCTACAATGATTCCAGTAAATCAACCATCAGTTGAGGTGATGCCATGAGTCTAAAAACCATATTCCAGCAAGGAATGGCGGAGCGTCGACGCCGCAAATCTCTGGGGAAAAAAGGCAAGCAAATCAAGAAACAGGAAAAAATCCTCAATGAGCGTTTCACCGCATTGGGAAAAAAAGCGTGGGAATCCAAATCAGATATTTCCAGTTTTGCGGATGCAAAAACCGCTTTGGAAGAAGCCCAGCGCAACCTGGATGAATTAAAAAAGCATGATCAGGGACTGGAGCAGCGCAAACAGGAATTGGAAGAAAAAAAGCGAAATGAAAGTGAACGCTTGGATACTGCTCGCAAAGGTGTTGAAGAAAAGAAACGCGACCTGGACCAGCGCCTGGATGAACAGAAAAAGATCCTGCAGGAGGCGGAAAAGAAGTCAAAAACCGCCAAAGACAGGCTGGCCGCGATTGGACGTGAGCAGACTCAACTCGAGAACAAGAGCGCCGGCCCGGAAAGTACGGAAGCAGAGAAGGCCGAAGCCGGAAAGATGCCGGCTTTGTTGCAGCAGGAAGCCGAGGCCTTGCAGGCCGGCATTGATGCCCGCGAAGAATCCACGAAACCGGTCAAAGACCTCGCGGGTTCATTGGAACAGGGCATGAACGGTTTGGAGAAACAATTGGATGAGCTGCGCAAAGAAGAAAAACAGATCATCTCTGATTTAGACAAAAAGATTGCCGCCGTGAAAAGCGAGTTGACGCAAAACAAGCAAAAGTCGAACGAGATTGAAAAAGGCTTGCAGAATAACCAGAAAGCATTGGGAGAGAAACTGGCCGACTCCGGCGAAAAATTTCCCGGCCTGGAAGAGGAGCTGGCCGCGGTTGCAACTGTTCGAACTGAAATGAGTGGCGTTCAAGCGGCGATCAGCGGTTTGGAGGAACAAAAAGATGAAGCACAAGTCGGCGCCTACAAAAAAATGCTGGCCATTATCATCGGCGGACTGGTGTTGTTGGCGGCCATTGTTGTGGGGTTGATTCTTTTGCTTTCGCCGAAGGATTCCTCTGCAACCGCGTCCGGCAAAAGCGCCGCGATCAAAGCCGCAAGCAAAGTTCATCAAGAGATTGCCGAGCAGATAGAGAAGAGAGCCGCGGGCCGCAAGGCGGAATTATCTCAGAAAGAAGCGGAAGTATCTCAGAAAGAAGCGGAAGAATTTTCAAAAGAAGCGGCGGAGCAGTTAGAGGAAATGAAAAAACAATCGGGACAGATCTTTGCTGATACGGAGTCAACAGATCCATCAGCCGTGGCATCAGAAAACGATTTGAGCCGGGCGTTGCCCGGGATGCAAGGCTGGAAGAAACAGGATTCCGAATTCAGCTCAGGCGCCGCCGGAAACATTCAGATCGCCACACTGGATACCCGGTACATCTCGGGAGAAGACAGCGTACGTGTCCACATCACCGATGCCGGTTCAGAAAATTCGATGATAATCAGCGCTTTCAAATTCACTTTGGCGGCCAACATTCGCATCGACAACGAGGAACGGTTTTCCCGGGTCAGCTCAATTGGCGGCGTTCCAGTGGTGGAAAGCGTGGATAAAGAAACGGGCGAAGCCAGGATCAGTCTGGCGCACAAGGACCGCTACCTGATCGACTTGGGAACCAGTTCTGAAAAAGGCTTGGTACTGCTGCGTGAATTCGCGGCCCAAATGGATCTGTCCAGCCTGCCTTGAGAAAGGCTTTCAGCATGACATGTATAAAAAGAGGAAAAAGGGGAGAAACGCATGGCATTTAAGAAGATTTTTGCGATTTGGCTGCTGATCACGGTTGTATCGGGCGCGTTGTTCAAGGTGGCAAAGGTTGTCATTTCGGGGCACCCATTGTGGCCCTGGGCCGTTCCTTTTCTGTATATCGGCGCCCTGATCCTGTTCGCCCTGTACGTACTGACAAACAAAAAACAAAACTGATTTCCAGATTTTTAGGGGAAGGACTTTGATTTAGGAGAAGTGGTGTATAATCTCTGCTTCTCATGAATCCCGCCACAATATTTGCCGTTTTCATGGCCTTGCTGGCCTACTCCTGCATCGCCGGCGGGGAGATGCTCATGAAAGTGGGGATCTCCTGGCTGGGCTGGCGGGGACCAAAGACGAGTGCTTATTTCCGCAGCCGTCGCCTGTGGGTGGCCGGCTTGGTCCTGGCCAACCTCTACGGCATTCCCAGCGCCGTGGCCTTGAAGTATCTTCCGCCTCATATCGTGGGCGCATTTTCCGGCTGGGTGGTTGTGCTCCTGGTGATTCTTTCACATCGGGTACTGGGTGAACCCCTGACCCGGAACGACGGATTGTTCGCGTTTCTTTTCGTGGTCGGGTTCGTGTTCCTAAACCTGCTGGACCGTGCCCCGGGCGATACGGCAGGCGCATCCTCGGCCCTTTGGGGCATTTCATTGTTGCCTGTGGCGGTGTTTGGGATGGGTTTTGCGCGGGGATTGCCCAAGCGCAGCCGGGCTGTTCTTTTCGGCGCCGTTGCCGGAATGTCCGCGGGCCTGATGGTGGTGTTCCTGCGCCTGCTGGTATTGGAATTCGGCTTTGACGTGGCGCGCTATTTTTCCTCTGCCTACCTTTACCTCTATGTCTTTTTCGCGCTGCTTTCCCTGGCAGCGCTGCAACTGGCGCTCAAGAAAGCGGGCATGATCCAGACTGCGTCCCTGAAGTACTCAACAAACATCCTCTATCCATTTCTGGCCGCTCCGCTGGTGTTTCAAACGCAGCTTTCATGGTTGCATTGGGCATTGGCCGCCTTGATCGTGTTTTCCGTGGTGCGGCTCATCCGGCATCGCTGACCGGTTGCTTGGGAGTTTCTTGACCATTTCTCCGGTTCGGGTAGAATAAGTGTAGAACAATATTGAGTTTTTCGAAAACTTGTGAGGTGACGCATGTACCATATCATTGAATCAGAGAAATCCTTTGAACAGGCGGCGGCGGATCTTGAAACCGCGGTCGAAAGAAATCAATTCGGGGTCCTGCATATTCATGACCTGGGAAACAGCTTCAGGAAGCGCGGCCTGGATTTCATTGAGGAATGCAGGGTGTTTGAAGTGTGCAGTCCCGTCCATGCGGCCGGGGTTCTGTCGGTGGACATGCGCCTGAACATGGCCTTGCCCTGCCGGATTTCCGTTTATACGGAGATGGGGAAAACCCGGATCGGTTTTATCCGTCCGCAACCCATGCTGGCGGCATTGTCCAAAGACCAGGATCTGGCCCGGGTCGCGGCGGAAGTGGAGTCTGCCATGTTGCGAATGGTGCAGGAGGCAGGAGGCCGGTAGTCGAAAGTCTAAAGTCGAAAGTAAAGGTTCTCTTCCATTTTTTGTGGGTTTGGGGATTGTTCTTAATTAAAAAAGGGAAAGGGTGCAGGAGAGTACCCTTTCGGGCACAAATCACCGCTCACCACTTCGGTTCAGACCCATTACGGTCTTCGACGTCTTAAGATGACCACGGTGGCTGTTTGGGATGGTGCCGCGGCCATCTTTCGTCTTCGGGGTGTACCCCTCAGCCGACCATCCTGTCTCAGACCACGGGTCCCCGGAACCTACGTTTACGTTCACTTATGCTTTATGCCCTGCGGGTACTCGTCTTAACAACGTCCCGCAGATGATCAATGCGCGTTTACCCACACAAAACGTAATAGATCCAAAGTAAATAACTTTTTAAACCTGCTCAACTTCTTCCCTATTCAACTCTCCAACTCCTCAACTTTCCAACTCTCCTCTAAAAAAAAAGCCCGGGCGTGGGGAATGCGCCCGGGCTGCATAATTGGTTGATCAGTAAGTGATGCTGTCGGTGGTTTCCACGTTGGCGGCGGGATCGTAGTCGTATACAGTGTGGGCCACGTCCGTAACCGTCACCGTAAACGGTCCGGATGACTTGACGTTGCCCGAGGTAAAGGACACCCGGCCGTCCGTTCCGGTCACGCCGCTGGCGCTGCCACTGACCACGCCGCTCCAGGAAACGGTAACCGTGGCATTAGAGATTGGTGAATTTCCGGCGTCCACAACCGTAACCACGGCTGTGGCGGCGTAGTTGCGACCGCGCTTTGTGATACTCATGGAAATATCCGCCACGTGCATGGTGGGATTGGGGCCGCCGGAAGACACCGTGACATCATGTATCACTGTGTCGGTGGCGCCTTCGTTGTCGGTAACGGTCAGGCCAACGGAGTATGTTCCCGCCGCGGCGTAGTTGTGTTCCGGATTTTGTGCGCTGGAAGTGGCGCCGTCGCCGAAGTTCCAGGCCCAGGCCTCCACGGTACCGTCGCTGTCGCTGCTGGCGTCGGTAAAGGTGACGTTCAGGTCGGCCACGGCAAAGGTAAAGGCCGCGGAAGGCGGCTGGTTTTCCGGTGTCGTAGATTCGACCGTGACGTTGTGAATAACCGTGTCGGTGGCGCCGTCGTTGTCGGTAACGGTCAGGCCAACGGAGTATGTTCCCGCCGCGGCGTAGTTGTGTTCCGGATTCTGTGCGCTGGAAGTGGCACCGTCGCCGAAATCCCAGGCCCAGGCTTCCACGGTACCGTCGCTGTCGCTGCTGGTGTCGGTAAAGGAGACGTTCAGGTCCGCCACGGAAAAGGTAAAGCCGGCGGATGGCGGCTGATTTTCCGGCGTAGAACCACCGGCCGCCAGTACCGCGGCATAGGCATCCACGCGACCGTGGCCGAAATAGGAGTCCCAGCCGGAGGCGCCGAGGTCTTTTGCGCTCGATTCCAGGATGGACCGTACCTGGCTGTTGGACAAGGATGGGTTGGCGGATTTCACCAGCGCGGCCACGCCGGCCACGTGAGGCGAAGCCATGGAGGTTCCGGCATAGAAGTAGTAGCCCTCACTGTTGCGGGAAAAGGTGTTCTGCAGGATCATGTCATCGTAACCGTCGCCGTTGTTGTCGCCGCTGTCGCCGCCTGGGGCGGAGATGTCGATGGTGGAGCCGTAGTTGGAATAGGAAGCCAGGGTGTCCAGGTAGGTGGTGGCGCTGACTGAAATCGAGTTGGTATAGGCCGCCGGATAGAAGGGGGTGCTGACACCGTCATTGCCTGCGGCGCAGACCACGACCACGCCCTGATTCCAGGCGTAGTTGACCGCGTCCTCGAGAATTTGCAGGCTGCTTGAGCCGCCCAGGCTGAGGTTGATCACGTGGGCGCCGTGGTCGGCGGCCCAGATGATGCCGTCGGCGATGTCATCGTACGTGCCGCTGCCGCGCTGGTTCAATACCTTGACGGCCATGATGGTGGCGTTGTAAGCGATTCCCGCCACGCCCACGCCGTTGTTGGTGGTCTGGGCAATGGTGCCGCAGACATGTGAGCCGTGACCTTCGTCATCGGTGGGATCCGTGTCGTTGTTGACGAAGTCATACCCCGCCGTGAACTGGGTTCCTGCCAGGTCTTCCAAGGTCTTTTTAACCCCGGTGTCGATTACGGCCACCACCACGCCGGAACCGGTAGACACGTCCCAGGCGGATTCCATGCCGATCTTGGTCATGTGCCACTGATACGGACTGTAGAGGGGATCGTTGGGAACATCGAACTTGTAGGCGTAGGCGTTCTGTTCAGCCACCACCACTCCGGGCTCGGCGTTCAGTTGTTTCAGGATCGCTTTCGGGTTCCCATGATGGTAAACCGAGAATTTTCCGGCTTTGCGACTGTCTCGTTTCTTGGTCAAGCCGTAGCGCTTCATCAAGGCGGATTTTCCCGCGTCCTTGACGGCCGCGTCGTAGATGACGACGACCTCGCCGGGTACCAGGGCGGGTTTTCCAGTGATCGTGGGCGCTTTCTGTACGTCGGCCGTCTGCAGACCCAGGGTGAATACCAGGGTGCAGACCGCCAGCCAAAGGGCTGTGTGTTTCATTAACTCCTCCGCATTTGGTTGGTTTTTCCCCACTTGAGATTGTTAATGAAAGTTAAAAAAATTTCAACATATTTTATTTAAATCAAATAATTTTTTTCTTTAGTGCGCTTACCCAATGTAAAAACTGAATTGCGTTGTGGTGCTTCACAATAATCCGGTGTTGACATTTGGATTGTCACGGCGAGAATGATAATGGTATTCTGACCATATTCGATGGGGGTATCATGAAGTTTAAGGTGTTTTCCAGCCAGAGTTTGGAAAAACTGGAAAACCGGGTCAACGAGTGGCTCAAAAAGGAAGAGGTGGAAGTGATGCACTCGGGGTTCCAGGTGATCGAGCGTTCTTTTCCCGGAGCCCGCAACCTGGTGGTGTATTACATCCACCTCTTCTACCGCTGATATCCAGACTGTCGAACAGCGTCGGGTAACGCGCTTTCAGGAGTTCGTCATGATTATTTCAGGGTTACCTTCAGGATATTTGAAAGGGTTTTCTGGAGACATTCCGCTTCAATAGAGGCGGGGGCGCTGCCCTGCCAAAGGGGCGGCCGGCCGCCGCCGCGGATGCCCAGGGGATCCAGGTGCAGTGCTTTCATTTCCTGGAAATTCATGCTGATTCCCGGCGGAACTCCCAGCGTCCAGGAGAGGCGGTCGGGCAGGTGATTCACCAGGGCAAAAGCGCAATTATCAGCGGCCAGCAGGGCCTTAACCAAACTTTTTTCCACATTAAGGGGCTCGTTATCCAGAATGCGGGTTACCATTTTCGTTTCCGCGACGGTTTCCGTGGCGGCCAGCATGTCACGAAATAAAAATTCCGCCAGGCGGCGTTCCAGCAGGCCCACACGGCCCCGCAGATCGGTGTTACCCTCCTGGAGGCGCCGAACCGATTCAGCCAGTTCTTTATCCCGGGTGGCCAAGTGTTTGCGCAGGTCACCCAGGATGCGGAGCCGTTCCTCCAGGTAAGCAACGGCCCGGTCACCAATCTGCCAGTGCGTGCGCACCTGGCCGCGGATGCGCTCCCAACCGGTGCATAGGGCCAGGCGCACCGGGCCGGTCGAGGACAGGTGGAGACCGCAGCAGCCCACGCAGTCGAAATCGCCGATGCGAACCAGGCGCACAACACTCGCCACCGGCGGTGGCTTGCGCAGGGTGAAGCGCGGCAGCTCTTCCGGGGCGGCTTCAACGGCACTCATGGGCATGTCTGCGGCAATCACCGCGTCTACGCGCCGCGTCACCCTTTCGAGCAGATTCTCCGCTATTTCTGAAGCACCCAGGTCGATGGTGGTTTCGTTTTCCCCCATGTGTACCGATTGGGTAACCAGGGAGGATTCTTTCCAGAAGGACGCTGAGATAATATGCTGGCCGGTATGCTGTTGCATGAAATCACGGCGGCGTGTGGCATTCACTTGGCCGCGGACGGTCCGACCCTTTGTGAGGGGCGCGGTAGTGAAATGAAGCACACGATCGCCTTCCTCCTGTACGTCTATAACAGGAATCGCGTCCAGGGAACCGTGGTCCGCGGGTTGGCCGCCGCCCTCCGGATAGAAGGCGGTCCGGTCCAGGATCACGCGCCAGTGAGGCCCCTTTCCTTCCACGGCTTCAACCCGGGCGTCGAATTCCAGCAGCAGGGGGTCGTCGCGGTAGAGTCTTAGGGTCATCTCATGCCTCCGCGATCCTTTTACCATAATACCGTCCGCCGCTCCAGGCGCCGGATCGACCTTACGCTGGAAGGGCGGTTGGATCCATGAAGGCATGGATTCCTGGAAGTCTTTTTATATTGAGCCTTTCCACAAAATGAAAAAACACCCCGTCACCTATTGTACCCGTTGTGGTTTGATCCTATAATTCCCGCGCAAAATCGTGATGCAGCCGTGCCCGTTCCGGTGTTGGGAAGAGCGGAACAGGAGGGTGCGAATCGCGGGAGACGGCATGGATGAAAAAAAGGACGTAGAGTCGAACAACTGCGAAGGTCTGGACATGCAGATCCTGGACGGTGCCGACGGCGACCTGCAACAGGTTCGTGACGAGGTAAGCGATCAGCATGAGGTCGCCGCCGATACGCAACTTGATGTGGAAGAGCGCCTAGAGGCTTACGAAGACATCGTCGACTCTCAGGTGGGAGACACCTCCATGGTGCGGGCGAGAAATATCGAACGCCGCGTGGGTTTGCGCCAGGTTTTCCTCAAGTTTGAAGGTGGCAATCCCACCGGCACTCAGAAAGACCGCATTGCCTTCGCCCAGGCAATGGACGCCATGCGACGCGGCTATGATGCCATAACCGTGGCCACCTGCGGTAATTACGGGGTCGCCATGGCTTTCGCCGCGCACCTGGCCGGGTTGCGTTGCATTGTCTTTCTGCCGGAACTTTATCACACCAAACGTTTGCGCGAGATTTCCGAACTGGGGGTTTGAGATCCTTGCCGCCGCGCGCCCGGATATCGTGGTTATGCAGCACGCTCCGGCCAGGAAGGATTATGACGGTTTTCCCGGATACCCAGTTCACGCGCTTCCGCGTCAGATCCAGGCGGTGGATGTCATCTCGGACCGCCCCGTGGTGGCGATCACGGTTAATCACGAAAACCTTTCCGTTTCCGAAACAATGGTTGCTTGTCGAACCATCCGTTCACAAACCGGACTGCCGGCCATGGATGTGTTGCGGGAGGGAGCCGGGGCGCTGGCGGATGTTGTTCTGGCGCATGCCAAACAGAAATGAGTGATTTGTCCACGCTGATCTGCTTTGATCGACTTGAGGTCGGTCCACCGCGATTGCGTGCCGACCGCCTGGAAGCAGAGTACCGGGTTTTCCCGTTCAACGGTGATTCCGAAGCCACTTCCCTGATATTTCGTTTTAGAGAGCCAGTCTTTGATGCATCTGATTCCCATGACCAGAATCTGGCGGCGATGATGGCAGCGCAGGTGGCGATCAATTACGGTCTTTTCTGCCGTTCCATTGTTTTTCGGGGCAATTACGACCGCAGCGATACGCGCTTTCTGCGGCAAATGACGGAAAATACCGCCCGCGAAATCCTGGTTAAGAAATTCCTGCAACCCAATCCTTTCCTGACTCCGCCCTGGAATGAGGTGGATGTGGCGCCGTGCAAAATGTTTAGTCAGGCAGAGTTGATATTTCCGGATGCAGCAAAAGTGGAAAACAAAAATGAGGCGAAGCATTGGACCATAGATACCAACGCCTGCCTGGTATTGTCCAGCGGCGGCAAGGACAGCCTGTTGAGTTTTGGACTGTTGCGGGAGATAGGGTGCCGGGTTCACCCCGTTTTCGGCAACGAGTCCGGGCGCCACTGGTTTACCGCGGTGAATGCGTATCGATATTTTCGTTCAGAAATCGCCCGGACAGCCCGGGTCTGGATCAATTCCGACCGCGTGTTTGCCTGGATGCTGCGCCGCATGCCCGGCATCCGCAAGGACTTCGCCGCGGTGCGGGCGGATGACTATCCCATCCGTTTGTGGACCGTTGCCGTTTTTCTTTTCGCCTCGCTGCCGTTGGCACGCAAACGGGGACTTGGCCGTATCGTGGTGGGCGATGAGTACGATACCACCATCCACGCCGTGCATCAGAAAATTCCTCACTATAACGGCCTGTATGACCAGAGTCGCTTTTTTGATGTTGCCCTGACCCGCTATTTCCAGGGCAAGGGTTGGGGGCTGGAGCAGTTTTCCATTCTGCGCTCCTTGTCGGAGATCCTGATTCAGAAGATCCTGGCACAACGATACCCGGAACTGTTCGCGCAACAGGTCTCCTGCCATGCGGCCCTGCAAGGAGAAGATGGCCGGGTCAGGCCGTGCGGGCGTTGCGAAAAGTGCAGGCGCATTATCGGCATGCTTGCCGCATTGGGAATTGATTCCAGCCAATTGGGCTATAGACCGGAACATGTGGAACGAGCCCTGAAGGAACTGCTGTCCCGGGGGGTGCACCAGGAAGTCGCCGGCGCCCGACATATGCTGTGGTTGTTGCAAAAGCGGGGTCTGGTGAAAATGAATCGCCCTCTCCGTCCGGTACCGGAGATCATGCACCTGCGTTTTGACGCGGCGCGGTCTCCTTTGGAAACAATCCCTCGCAGTTTGCGTGGCCCTTTATTCAGCCTGTACCTGCAACACGCGGACGGGGCCCTGAGACGGGAAAGCGGACGCTGGCTCGGATACGATCCACTTGAGGAAGCAGCGGATTCTTCCGCTTAACCTGTTTGGGATTCGTCGGCTGAACCGGGAACCCGTGTCTCAGGATGCTTCGGCCACCGCTTTTTTCAAGGCTTCTTCCAACAGCGAGATTGGGGGTTCCTTGATGAAGTTCTCGCGCATGAGCAGGTCGATCATATCGCGGGCCTGGCGGATATCTTTCATGGTGCGGTCAAACACCTGTTGACGCGTCATTTTCACCCGGGCTACGCCGCCCTGGATGGCGGCCATGGCGACCTCCGCTGCCTCGTTGGCGAACACTTCGGTTTCATCCATGGTGGGGATGATGTAGTCGGGATGGATGCCCTTCTTTACCGCGAAGTCCGCCAGCGCGTAGGCGGCGGCGATGGCCATCTCATCCGTGACTTTGCGGGCGCGTACGATCAGTGATCCCTTGAGGATGCCGGGAAATCCCAGCGAGTTGTTGACCTGATTGGCAAAATCTCCGCGACCCGTGGCGGTGATGTAGGCGCCAGCCTCCTTGGCCGCGTACGGGTAGATCTCCGGGACCGGGTTGGCACAGGTAAACACTATCGATTTTTCGCCCATGCTGGAAATCCATTCCGGTTTCACCACGTCCGGACCGGGTTGGCTCACCGCGATCAGCACGTCGGCGCCCTTCATTGCCCGGGCGATGCCATCCACGCGGTCCGGATTGGTGGTACTGCACAGTTCCCATTTGCGGTAGAAGCGGGGGTCGGCCTTGACGTCGTCCCGGCCGGTGTGGAGGGAACCCCGGGAGTCGAACATGATGACCTTTTCCGGATCCACGCCGGCGGCGATGATCAGCCGGGCGATGGTGGTGTTGGCCGCCCCGGCGCCGATCATGACCACCCGCACCTTGTCGGTGGGCTTGTCCACCACCCGCAGGGCGTTGATGAGCCCAGCCAGGGTCACGCAGCCAGTACCCTGGGCGTCGTCGTGCCATACCGGGATATCGCACTCTTCCCGCAATGTATCCAGTACGCGGAAGCAGTTGGGCTGGGAAATATCTTCCAGGTTGACGGCGCCGAAGCTGGGTTGCAGCATCTTGACGAAGTCGATGATCTTGTCGGCGTCGTGTTCGCCCTTGTCATTGTAACTGTCCACGCAAAGGGCCACGGCGTCTACACCGCCCAGGTATTTCATCAGATAGGCCTTGCCTTCCATGACCCCCAGTCCGCCGGGAGGCGTACAGTCCCCGTCGCCCAATACGCGGGTGGAATCCGATACCACGGCCACCAGGTTGCCCCGATTGCTGAGGCTGAACGAGAGGTCGTTATCGTCCCGGATACTGGTGGAGACCTTGGATACTCCAGGGGTGTACCACACGTTGAACCAGTTGAATCCGTACACGCCGGCCTTGGGTACGGTCACCATCTTGCCATTGTAGAAGGCGTGGGTCAACCTGGCCAGTTCTTTCAGGAATACCGTCTTGGCCCTGGCCGTCTGCGCGGGCGTGAAATGGTCCGGGAACATCTGGTCCAAGTTGGACAGAGACAAATCGATTTGCGACATTCTTCCCTCCAGTAATAAGAATATATCCAGTCTGGTTTTACTCTAGCCCGCTGCGGGTCGATTATCAAGTGGTTGATAAATTTTTTTGTCGGGTAGAAAAAAGTGCCGGCGATAGAGATGTGTCAGCTGGAGCGGCAGATGATTGAAAGAAAAGCGGGTTAGCTGAAAGCAGCCAACATGGCATCATGGATGCGGCCGTTGCTGGCCAGGCATTGAGGGCGGAAAGGATTGAAATTTTCGCCGCTGAAATCCGTGACGCGGCCGCCCGCTTCGGTTACCAGCAGGACGCCGGCAGCGGTGTCCCAGGCTTTCAAACCGTACTCCCAGAAAGCGTCAAAGCGTCCCGCGGCCACATAGGCCAGGTCGAGGGCCGCGGCTCCCCAACGGCGCACGTCCCGGGCGCGTGAAAGAAAATATTCGAATGGTTGCAGGTATTGACGGGTGTGTTCCTGACGGTCATAGGGAAACCCCGTTGCCAGCAGGCAATGTTTGACATGATCCCGTTTGGAGACGTTGATGCGATTACCGTTCAGGAATGTCCCCTGACCGGCCAGGGCGGAAAAGGTTTCGCCCAGAGCGGGAGCGAAAACCACCCCAACCTGGGGAATTTGGTTGTAAAGTATACCGATACTGATGGCGTAGACCGGCAAGCCGTGAGCGAAGTTGGTGGTGCCGTCCAGGGGGTCGATCACCCAGGTCCAGGCGGAATCGGAATCCCGTCCGCCGCCTTCCTCGGCAACCACGCCGTGCTCCGGGAATGCATTTGAAACGGAGGCCACGATCATCTCTTCGCTATCCGTATCCATGCGGGTTACCAGGTTTACGGCCCCCTTGAAATCCACATCCATTTCTCTTTCGCGGTGCGCTTCGATGTGGTTGCCGGCACAATGAGCTGCTTTCAGCGCCGTGTTTAAGATTTCACGCTTTATTTTTTCCATTCAATGCCATTCTAACATGAAAAACAGGTTCGGGATGCCGTATTACTTGAGGGTTTCGGTGCCGGGCGAGAAATCGCGGTCCAGGGCGAACTCGGAAAAATCCATGCCCCATTCGCCGTCCAGGATGAAACCCGCCATGTGGCGTCCCATGGCGGGTCCGAACATGAAACCATGTCCGCACATGCCCGAGGCTACAAACAGGTCGTCCAGGGGAGTCCGGTCCAGAACGGGGTTGCCGTCCGGGGTCATGGTGTAGCATCCCGCCCAGTGGCGCAGAATCGCGGCATTGCGCAGAGGAGGCACCAGGCGGCTCATGCGCCAGGCAACCTGAGGCAGAAACTCGAAGGAGACATCTTCGCGGATTCCGGGTACCGCAGGCACCGGCGTGTAACAGCCGATAATCTGGCCGCCGAGCATCTGTTGAAAATAGCAGCCGTCCGGGCGGTAGTCGACCAGCATGGGCTTAAGAAAGCGTGGCATGCGTTCCGTGATCATGGCCTCGTGTCGTTCCGGCGCCAGGGGCAGGTCGATTCCCAACGGCTTCGCCAATTCTCCAGTCCAGGGTCCCGCAGCCAGAAGCACCTGGGGCGCTTCCACCCGCGTGCCGTCTTCCAGCATCAGTTGGAAGCAAGCGGAATGTCGGATTTCGGTGACCGGGTTGTGCAAAAGGAAACGGCCGCCGGCTTTTTCGGTCAATGAACGATAGCCCTTGAGCACGGCGAAGGGAAACGCCTGACCGTCATCCGGACACCAGGCGCCGGCAACCAAACCCTCCGTGTTGAGTTGGGGCACAAGGTCGTGGATCTCTTGCGGATCCAAAAGCGAGACGTTGATGCCTTCGGCGCGTTGCACCTGGATGTTGGCGCGGAAGGTCGCCGCCATTTCATCGCTGTGGGCCAGCAAGAGATAACCTCCCTGGTTGAATTCCACGGAGTGGCCGAATTCAGCTTCCATCTCGGAGAAAAGTTGAATGCTCTCTTTCATCAGGCGGATGGAGGGCGGGGTGGAAAACTGGTGGCGGAGGCCGCCGATACAGCGGCCGGTTGAGCCGGATCCCATGAAGCTGCGGTCAATCACGGCCACATCCGCACCGCGGGCGGATAGGTAGCGGGCGGTCGCGGTACCGATGATGCCGGCTCCGATTACGGCCACATCACAGGTAACGGAGCTCATGATCCTTCCCCCTGGAAAAAAGCTCCCGCAGGTACAGGCTTTAACGGCGGTCGACGCGACCACTCTTTGATGTCCTGGACAGGAACCCCCAGATCCCGGGCCAGCATGGCGCGGATCAGTGAGCCGCAGGTACGACCCTGGCATGGGCCCATGCCGACTCGCAATACGCGTTTGAGTTCTTCCATGGATGTGGCTCCGTCGCGAATGGCGTCGAGAACCTCTTTCTCGGTAATATCTTCGCAACGGCAGATCACGATGCGTTCATTCATGTGGACCTCCGGAATCCCCTGACGGCAAGGATCAAGTCGGCATTCATTCGCAATGTGATCAACAGGGTGCGGTCGTGCTGTTTCAAGCGACGGATCTTTTCCACCACACCGCGTCCGACCTTTTTTCCCTGGCGGTCCAGAAGATCGACCTCTTCGCCTTCATCCGGAGGAGCCAATTCATAGGGCAGGGTGACCCAGCCGGTATCGCCTTTGCGGTGGGCCATGAAGATCGAAAGACCGGGACAGATTCCCAGGCAGATTCCACAACCCGTGCAGCGCTGGAAATCGATGTGGGGAATATGGTTGATATTTTCACCAACGGTTATGGCGCCTACCGGGCAGGCATCCTGGCAGGGGTTGCAGGGAATCTCCTGTCCGCACTCGGCGATGGCGACAAATCGTTTTTCCAGTCGTTCCAGCGGAGGGAAATCGATGGTGTCATCGGTGAAATATCCCAGTTTGGTGCATTCCATTGGGATTATGCCTCCTCCAGCAGGCGCTGGTTGCCCAGGCGGGCTTTTTCTCCGAACGGACCGTCGCGCATGACCGCCAATTCAGCCGCCTGTTCCTGGTGCAGGGAGTCCAACTCCGCTGACGGGCCCAGCAGGCGCTGGGCGGCGTGGATTCCGGCGATGCGACCTTCCATCATGGCCGCGGAAGCTTCTTCAATCCCGGCGACATCGCCCGCGACAAATACACCGGGAATGGATGTCTGCATAAATTCATCATGCCAGGCCACGTAGCCGCCCAATTCCGGGATCCAGCACATTCTCGCCTCGGCCTGGGACAGGAGTTCCACGGAAGGGGACAATCCGACGGCCAGACCCAGGGTGTCCACATCAAATCGCTTTTCGGTTCCCGCGATGGGTTGCCAGCGTGAATCCACGGCTTGAATCGCCACGCCTTTCAGGTGGCCGTTTCCCCAGGCTTTGGATACGGTATGTGCGGTGAGGATCGGTACGCCAAGGCGCAAAAGCTTGGCGGAGTGGACCAGGTAGGCGCCTACCCGGGGGAGGCCTTCGCACACCGCCGCCACCTGTACGCCCGCCTGCATGAGTTGGTAGGCCACAATCACGCCGATATTGCCGGCTCCCACCATGAGCACCCTGCGTCCCGGAATAATTCCGTACACATTCATCAGGGTCTGGATGGCGCCGGCACCGTAGACCCCCGGAAGGTCGTTCCCCGGAAAAGAGATCATCTTTTCCGAAGCGCCGGTGGCAACCAGGATGTTGCGGGCGCGGATCCGCAGGTAACTTCCGTTTCGTACCACCCCCAATTCCTTTTGCGGAAAGTAGCCGATAACCGAGGAAGAGGTCCAGATGTCCGCGCCGGCTTCCCGGGCTTCGCGGATCAGGATGGCGGCGATGTCCACACCCCGCACGCCCGCATAGTGGGAGCGGCTGCCGAAGAACTTGTGGGTCTGCTTGATGAGTTGGCCGCCCACCAGGTAGTTTTCCTCAACCACGATTGACCGCAAGCCGAACCGGCCCGCATAAACGGCAGCGGAGAGGCCGGCCGGTCCACCACCAACAATGGCCAAATCCGTTTCAACGGTTTCGGGTTCATGGAATCGGGGAGTGGTGATGTCCGGATCAGCCGGGGCGGCATCTCTAACTGACTGCCGGCGTACCCGCATGCCCCGGCGCACGGGTTCGATGCAGGTGCGAACATTGGGAATCCCGTTTACCTCCATAACGCAGGCGGCACATTTGCCGATGGCGCAAAACAAGCCACGAGGAGACTGAGTCCGAACACTGTGGGAAAGGGTTGTCACGCCGGCGGCATGCAGGGCGGCGGCAATGGGTTCACCTTCAAACGCCGGGATTTCGCGGCCTTCAAAGTCGATGGTCAAGCGCCGGCCGCGATGAAATTCAAGGATGGGATGTTGCTCCAATCTCATGTTGACTCCTCTATGCGGACAATCCCGTTCATCCACACTTTAGCATATCCAAATATTCGCATCAAGCGGCAATTATCTAAAGAATGTCGGAAATCGGTTGATTTGGTTTGACTTTCCCATTTTCTTGCAGTACTATTTACTAAATGTCAAGCATGGAGAGAATGCCCGGTTATGTACTGACCCCGCGTGAACGCCAGGTTCTATACCATCTCAGCCTTTGCGGCCGTGCCTCCTTAACTGACTTGGGCCGCCAGGTGGGGCTCAGCAAGCAGGCGGTCAGCTACATCCTGAACCGTTTGGAAACTACCAAAGTGATTTCCAGCTATTACGCGGTAATCGACATTTACCGCTTGGGCATGACCCACTACCGCGTCTTTCTCAAGCTGCATAAAATCAAGCCCTATGAAGAAGAGGAGCTGCGCCGTTATCTGGCGGATCATCCCGATGTATCCTGGGTATTGTACCTGGAGGGCGACTACGACCTTTTCTTTGTGTCCTGGAGCCGAAATATCATCCAGTTTCAATCCGTGCTCGACGACGTGATTTCCCGATTCGGCAATTTTGTTCAAGAGAAATCGTTCTCTGTAGCCACCCACATCGAATACTTGCCCTATGGATTTTTGCTGGATCCGCCTGCACCTCCGGACAGGTCCCTGAATTTCGGGAAAAAGCATTCCACATACGATTTGAGCGATACGGACCGCCGCTTGCTGTTGAGTCTGAACCAGGACGGCCGCGCCACCCAGAAAATCCTGGCCGCGCAATTGCGGCTCTCGCCATCTACCGTGCGCAATCGCATTCAGAAGCTGGAGGATCTGGGGATCATTAGCGGCTACAACGTGCGTATCGATTTTGCCCGCGTGGGCTATATGTACCAGAAAGTGCTCCTGAAACTAACCGATACCTCAGCGACAACCCTGGAGCGAATCCGCACATACCTCAAGGACCAGCCCGGTGTGATCTACTTGTTGCGAACCATCGGCCCTTATGACTTCGAGTTTGAATTGATCACCCGATCCGGCGAGACTGGTTATGACATCATCAAGGACCTGCGTTTGCATTTCCCCCATGCCGTCCACTCCGCAGGTGTCACCATTATCAAGGGCGAGCCCAAGTTCGAAGCACTCCATCTGGATGTCTCCCCTTCCTGAAGCGGCCTGCCTGCAGTCTCATTTTTCGTGCCTGGTGGACGGAGTCGGGTTCAACCGGATTGCATCCCGGGGTACAACGTCATCCGCATTCCAGCGTCAAACGGTTCTAATCAGTGGTCGTTCCGCTTTTTCTCAACAGCCTTTTCAACCGCTTTTTCAATCCGTTCATCCAGGCCTTCCAGCGATTCGAGCGCTTGTTCAATGGTTTTATCCAGGTTCAGATGCTTGAGTTTTTCCAATTCTTTGCCCATGCTTTCCAACTTGGCCGGAAGTGTGTCCAATTCCTTTTCCACTCTCTCAAGAACACCGGGCACTTGTTTCAGTTCATGATTCATTGCCTTTAGCTGCGCGGGCAGGTTGGCCAATTCCACGCGAACCTTTTCCAACTGTCCGGGAATTTCAGCCAGGGCCTTCCGGATTGCATCCAATTCAATCTTTCTGAGTTTCTCTAATTGTTGACGCAACTCAGTCAGATCGATATCAAAATCCGAATCTTGCATATCGATCATTTTGGATTGCTTTTTCACCTCGTCTGCCTGGGAGTGGTTTTCTTGAAAGCTTGCCGCCAAAAGTGTGCCGGCAAGCAGAAACAACACCGCTAGTAAAGCAATCAGTCTGCGGTTGTTCATGGTTCCTCCTGAATTCACCTAATAAGACGATCCGGGTGGAACCAAGGTTTCACCGTCGAGATTGCAAATCGAATGAATTCACATTTTGCGCAGTAATGGCTTGGGTTTGGTGACGGTCACCTTGATGCTGTCGGTGTTGTTGGCCGGGTTGGAATCACGGACGCCGCGGCTGGTTGCGTAAGGTCCCGGGGATACTTGCACACTGATAGTGGTCTCTCCGAGCTGGGTCGGTGTCCAGGAAAAACTGAAGGGAACAACCAGGCTTTCAATGTGGTGAATTGTGGTGGAGTACACTTTTTGCGGGGGATTTCCTTTGACCTTGACCACGCCGACGATGGTGACGTCGCGGATGGCACCCGTGGCGCCGCGGAACTTTCCTGAAATGGTGAGGGCTCTACCGGCGGGAACGAGGAGTTTGGCCCCCACGGGTCTTAACCCCGGCATTTTGTTTAGTTTCAGACTCAGGTCATAACGCTCTTCGCTGGTTGAAATGGCTACGCCGGTTACGGCCAACTCCCAGCGATTGTCGCCTTCGTTGGATTCAGTTATGGTGTTGTCCGGATCCACATGGATGTAAATTCGACTTGAACCTTCGGGGACTTCCCAGGTGAAATCAACGGTCTCATTGTCACCCGGGTTCATCACCGCCAGTGTGCGGTCCAACAACACGGCGCCACCGACTACGCCGCCGGTCACGCGCACGTTCCGGGACGTTGCAGTTTCCCCGTATACCCGAGCTGCAAAGCGATAATACAACCCCGCCTTGACGCGGCTGGGATCCGTGCCGCTGAAGGATGTGTTCCGCAGAGCCAGGTTGGGTTGACTGCATTCCAGTCCCGGATCGGTCATGACGTTGTCGTCCTCGTTGCTTTCCGCAACGGCACTGTCACAATCCGCTACAACCTCAACGGGAACACCGCAGACAGCGGTCCAAATAAATTCTCCGCTGTCTTCGCCGCCGTTGACCAGTTCCGCGACGGCGTTGCGGTCCACAATGGTCCCCCCCACGCGCAAGCCCACCTGAAATGGCCCGGCGCTGACACTGGAGTCGTTGACAAGGCGGTACTTGATGGTTACCGTGTCGCCGGCGGTAAAAGTGCTGGGAAGAAATGTATAACTCCAACCAATGGCGCGCATGCTCTCACAGCGGATGTTGGGCAAAGTCTCATCAGGCGGCAATGCTTTCAGGGAAGCCGCCATTGCAAACAAAATCAGTACACTCATTGTGATCGAAACGATTTTCATTTGATTCCCTCCGGCATCACGACATAGTGATGCATCTTTCATATATGTTAAATATGAATTTCTGGCGATAATCTCAGTTTCCCAATAGAGAATGGCCGGCAACCGATTTGACGGATTTGGGGGTATGATTTGCCAAGATTATTGGATTGTTAAGCAGAAGAAGTTTTGGGTCGCGGCAGCTGAAACGAGGGCAGTAAGAATTTTTATCTGCGGCAGGTGTTCAACGGGAGTTGCAACCGGCGAAACACCTGCCGCGGGGACTGATCTCTATTCTCCCGCCATGATGGCGGCCACGTCGGCATCCACTTCGGCTGTGGGACGAATATTGAAACGCTCCACCAGCACTTTGGTTACATTGGGGGAAAGGAACGCGGGCAGGGTAGGGCCCAGCCGGATCTTTTTAAATCCCAGGGCCAGGAGGGCCAGCAGAACGGTAATGGCTTTCTGTTCATACCAGGCGATGTCAAAAGAGAGGGGCAGCTCGTTGACGTCTTCCAGTTCAAATACCTCTTTGAGCTTGAGGGCGATCACGGCCAGTGAGTAGGAGTCGTTGCATTGACCGGCGTCCAATACCCTGGGAATGCCTCCGATGTCGCCCAGTTGCAGCTTGTTGTAGCGGTACTTGGCGCAGCCGGCGGTGAGGATCACGGCGTCGGCGGGAAGTTTTTCGGCCACCCGGGTAAAGTACTCACGGGATTTGTGGCGGCCGTCACATCCGGCCATCACCACGAAGCGTTTGATGGCGCCGCTCTTGACGGCTTCAACCACTTTTTCAGCCAGGGCGATGACCTGGTGATGGGCGAATCCGCCGATGATGGTTCCGGTTTCGATTTCTTTCGGTGGCGGACAGGACTTGGCCAGTTGAATGAGCGCCGAAAAATCCTTGGGCTTGCCGTCCTTGCGGTCGGGGATATGGGGAATGCCGGGATATCCCGCCATGCCGGTAGTGAAAATACGTTCCCGGTAGGCGTCTTGTACGGGAGTGATGCAATTGGTGGTCATGAGGATGGGGCCGTTGAAAGAAGCGAACTCATCCTTCTGCCGCCACCAGGCGTTGCCATAGTTGCCGGCGAAGTGGCTGTACTTTTTAAAAGCGGGGTAGTAGTTGGCCGGCAACATCTCGCTATGGGTGTATACATCGATGCCGGTGGCTTCGGTTTGTTGCAGCAAATCCTCCATGTCTCGCAAGTCGTGACCGGAAATCAGGATGCCGGGATTGTTGCGTACCCCGATGTGGACTTCGGTGATTTCCGGATGGCCGTAGGTGGCGGTATTTGCCTTATCCAGTAAGGCCATGGCGGCCACCGCGGTTTCCCCCGTCTTGATGACCAGGTTCGTAAGCGTTGCCGCATCCAGGTCGCGGGTGGTATCCGCCAGGGCTTTGAAAGCAAAACGGTAGATTCCCTCATCCTCATGTCCCAGAATTGCGGCGTGGTCCGTATAGGCGCTGAGTCCTTTGAGGCCCAGGATGGTTAATTCACGCAGGGAACGGATATCTTCATCTTTGGTCGCCAGAACGCCGACTTCCGCGCCCTTGGCGATCAAATCATCCAGGTTATCGCCCGTCCAGTTTACCGCATCGTGGCCGGGAATATCCTTTTTGGAAAGAGCGGACTTCAGACTGTCACGGATGTTCAGGCCTTCCTGGATCAGGGTGACGAAACGTTGGTTGTCGAAGTTGGCATTGGTTATGGTGGCGAACAAGGCCCGGGTAATGAAACGACCGGCTTCAAGATCAAAGGCTTTTTCACCCAGTAAGGCGATGCCGCGACAGGTGTAGATTAAAGTATCCTGCAGGCCCGCGGTATCCGGCTGCTTGCCGCAGACTCCGACACGGGTGCAGCCCTTGTTCCCAACCGTTTCCTGGCATTGATAGCAAAACATTTCCATTGAATCCTCCTTTATATGCATGGTGATGATAGTATGGAACCTGGCCCTTTTCCGTAACATCGGTTACAATTTCAGTCTGTTTCCGGAGATCCGCGATGATGGTGGAAGAGCAATCCAGCTTGACGGAATGCGCGTTGTTTCAAAGCCTGGATCCGGGGCGGTTGACCTCATTGCTGGGGCGGGTGCGTTATGGGAGGCGTCAATACGCACTGGGAGAAACCGTGGTCCGCAGCGGAGAAGCCTGCGATCACCTGAGGATAGTGCTGTCCGGCATGCTGCGCTCAGAGATGACCGATGAAAACGGCCAGGTGGTTGAAGTGGAGATGCTGGCACCTTCGCGCTGCGTGGCTCCGGGGTTCCTTTTCGGTCGTGATCGCCGTTTTCCCGTGGAAGTGAAGGCTCATCAGGATTCAAGCCTTTTCATTATGGAACGGGGTTCACTGATTGCGCTTTTTCGCCTGGATGATACGATTTTAGAGAATTTTCTGGATATAGTGAGCTCACAGGTGCAGTTTCTGGCCCGGAGACTGGAAGAAATGGCATTTGGAACCATACGCAAAAAAATCCTGGATTATCTGCATGACTTGTCCCGGGAAAAAGATGGATATTGCAGGCTTGATCGCAACCTGGAGGAGTTGAGCGGGTTTTTCGGGGTTGCGCGCCCCTCCCTCTCCCGGGTGCTGGGTCAACTCGAACGGGAAGGTTTCATCCAGAGAAAGGGCCGGGGTCGATACCGGCTTGTTTCTCTAGATAAGGCACAATAACACCTATTGTCAGTAGCGCAGCAACGCCGCCGCCCCGGTTTCGGCGGGCATGGTATCGCCCGGTACAACCAGGACTTCGGCGCCGGTGTTCAGGGCAAGCATGACCAGGTCATCCAGGATGTCGTCTGTTGCCGGATCGTCAAGGCTGCCGAAAACGATCTTGCCGTTGACAGGATCGATATTTCCAGGAATCAGTTTTTCAGCTTCCACCAACAGGGTGCCCACGCGCCCGGCCACAACCGCTGCCGCGATATCTTCCAGGGCATCCACACCTCGTCCCTGCGATCTGGCTTCATTGAAGCGGCCGGCCAGAGTGGACAGGCGTGACCTGAAGTGGGGCTCCATAATCTGCCAGGCGCGTTTGCGCAGCTCCTCCGTGTTTAAGGAATCCGGGTGAGTGTCAACACCCTGTTCCAGGAGGTGTGGGTTGTGGCTGATGCGATTGAATATGGCGCGATGTTCCGGTAGAGTCGCGAGGATCAGGGGCAACCCCGATGGCTGCGAATGGTGCTTGAGGATTCCTTTGTCGACTTTGCGGAAGAAACGTTCCGTGTCCAGGTCCACTTCGGCTTTGCGCCCACCGTGACCGTGATGCATCGGCGATTGCGTGTTTCCGGATCCCCCGTAAGAGGCAACCGTCAAATGGGGTTCAGTGACTTCTTTTCCCAAGGCGTCGATCATTGTACGGGGAATTTCACCGGCCGTGGGGATTTCGTCCAAAGCGTCACGGTTTCCTTCATAGAGCCGAATCTGTTTGCGGGTGATTCCGAGTACGTGGTAGCTATCCCGGGTTTGCAGCAGGCGGAGCAGGGGTTTGATGTGAAAACTGTCCGCCGCGACCGCCAATTCCTGTACATGGCGTTGAAGCTTGTATACACGGAAGATGTTCTTGTTTCCCAGAACGGCAAGTCCATCCAGGGTATTGGACCACAATTCCTGATCGGCAGACAACGCCGTAAACGGATCCAACAAGGCATCGGTCTCACGTTTGCCATATTTTTGCCGCAATGAAGCTTCCAGCGTTTTGACCAGATTGCGATAGCGAATCGGGTCCTGCCGATTCTGGGGCGGGTGGCGATGGGTCGGCTGAAACAATGATAAGCAAGGAGCTTCGTGGGAATCCAGAATTCCCAGCGCTAAATCCGTTCTAAAGTTGATCACGGTGAACCTCCCCATTTGTGCGTAAAGCGGAATTATCATTGGCGGCCGAAACACCAGGCCGCCGCTTTTCCACTCCAGTAACAATATACTTTGTCAGCAATGGATATTCAACCGCGTCATTCGTGCTTGTGGTACACTTTGGCAACGATCTTCCAACCGTCATCGAAGCGGTAGAGCAGCAGGTAGTCGGTAAAGATCAATTTGTTTGCTATTGAGAAATGGACTTTGACTACGGCGGTATCGTTGGTGATGTCCACCAGCGGGAAAGAGAACTCCGCCTTGTCTTTTCTGGGCAGCCGGCCCGCTTTTACTTTCTCTTCCGTGGATTGGATCCAGTTGTAGATGGGAAGTTTCTCCAGCATGTTGTCGCGCTTGATCAGCAGGTTGAATCCGGGATGGAATCCCCGCAGCACTGCTTCCGTGTCACCGTTGTTGATCAGGCCCTCCTGGTAGGCCGAGATGATGGTCTGTTTAATGGCTTCTTGTTCGCCGGCTGTTTCCGCGGTCAACGGCAGTCCCAGCAGTAACGCAATCAGGGCGAGAGAAAAAACGGTTTTCATAACTTGCCTCCTTTATAGATACGGGAATGGTACGCATTGAAGAGTCTCAGGGTTCATGTCAGACCCGTGAAGATCTCTGTTGGATTTGTCTTGGGATTGGGCAAGATCATTTGGTTTGAAGCGATTTGAGATTCTACCACATTGTGGCTTTCCTTCACGTTGACGGAAAAAGCAGGGCAGTGTAGAATGGGGTTGTTCTCCGAGCCTCGCGGCTGCGGCCGGTACAGGCCATGCCGTTGGGGCCGACAGGGTCGGTGGAGAAATCCTCCGGCCTCCCGGAAGGCGGCTCAAAACCGCCGTGGAAAGGAGAATCGGCCCGGTCCTCCTTTTCCTGTAAAGGAGATGCGTATGCGAATTTGGCGATTGCTGGCGGCGGTCCCGCTGCTGCTTGGGCTATCCTGCTCGAAAAGCGAAATCACCACCATGCATGTGCTTCATGCCGGTTCCTTATCCGTACCTTTCCGTGAAGCGGCCGCGGCCTTTATGGCGGAGAATCCCGGCATCAAAGTCCGGCTTGAAGCGCACGGCAGCCGTACAGCGGCCCGCCAGATCAGCGATCTGGGGCGGCAAGCCGAAGTAATGGCTTCGGCGGATTCACAGGTGATCCGCAACCTGTTGATTCCCGAACACGCGCATTGGTGTATCGATTTCGCCACCAACGAGATGGTGATCATGTATCGCGAAGACAGCCGCTACAGCCGCGAAATCAACGCGGATAACTGGTACCGGATCCTGTTGCGTGAAGGGGTGCAATACGGTCACTCGGATCCAAACGCCGACCCCTGCGGTTACCGAACCGTTATGACATGGCAATTGGCTGCGCGTTACTATGCAATAAAAGATCCGCTGGCAAGGAATCTGGACGAAAAACTTCGTGCCGCAATGCCGTTACGCAATCTGCGACCGAAAGAAGTTGACCTGATCGCCATGTTGGAAGCAGGAGAACTGGATTATATATTTATCTATCGCAGTGTGGCCGAACAGCATCGCGCCCCCTTCCTGATCCTGCCGGATGAAATCAACCTGAAATCGCCCCATCAGGCCCAGCGATACGCAACCGTCTCTGTACGCCTGAGCGGAAATGCTCCGGGAGAATGGATTGAAATGCGTGGCACACCGATGGTCTATGGAGTGACTTTGCCACGCAATGCTGAACATCCCGCACTGGGAGTTAGATTCATTGCCTTTCTGTTGGGAAAAGAAGGGCGGCGCATTATGAGTCGAAACGGCCAGTCTTCTATTTCGCCGCCCCGGGTTGACTACCCGGAACGATTGCCCCGAAAGTTGGCGGAATTACTGGCAAGCGGAGAGTAATCCACAGTGAAAACGTGTGCCGGGAATGCTCGCAGGTTTTTTGTGGGAGTCTTTTCCGTTTTTGGCTTTGCCCTGGTGCTTTTGATTGCGGTGCCGCTATTGCGCATGCTCCTGACGGTGGATGCAAGCGAGTTGTCCCGGACAGCCGCGGATAGCGAAGTGCGTTCCGCCATTATGCTGACTTTGCGTGCATCCCTGTGGGCGACCCTGGCCGCACTGGTGATGGGAATCCCCCTGGCATGGATTCTGGCCAGGCGCAATTTCCCCGGTAGGCGTGTTCTGGAAGGCATTATTGATCTTCCCGTGATCATTCCGCATACGGCAGCCGGAATCGCGCTTTTGTCTGTTTGGGGGAGGCAATCCTTTTTTCACCGGGTTAGCGGAATATCTGTGGTGGGCACGGAAGCCGGCATTTCCCTGGCCATGTTTTTTGTTTCGGTGCCTTTTCTTGTAAACGCGGCAAAGAGCGGTTTCCGGATGGTGGACGAGCGCTATGAAAAAACCGCACGCAGCCTGGGTGCGGGACCCTGGAAAACCTTTTTCTCTGTCAGCTTGCCCATGGTGCGCAAATCCATTCTTTCGGGTTCCATTATGATGTTGGGTCGAGGCATATCGGAATTCGGAGCGGTGGTCATCCTGGCATATCATCCCATGACGGCGCCGGTCATGATTTTTGAACGCTTTCAGAATTTCGGCTTGAAATACGCATTGCCGGTCACCGTGCTGTTGATTCTGATCAGCCTGGTGGTTTTTATCAGCTTGAGGCTGGTGGAGGAACGGCGCCGATGATCCGCATGCAAGGGGTTACGCGCAACCTGGGCGGGTTTTCCCTGCAAGATATTGATCTTTGCGTCGAGGAAGGGGAGTTTTTTGTGCTTATGGGGCCGTCGGGAGCGGGAAAAACCTTGCTGCTTGAGTTGATGGCCGGGCTCGCCTCTCCGGATTCCGGGCGGGTAAACGGTGTGGATGACCGGGCGCTGGGCTTTATTTACCAGGATTACATGCTCTTTCCTCACATGGATGTATTTAAAAATATCGCGTACGGCTTGAAAGTACGGAAAATAGATAAAAAGGAAATCCGCGAACGGGTACACGGTTTGGCTGAAGAATTGCACCTGTTGCACCTATTGCGGCGGGATGTACGCACCCTTTCCGGTGGAGAAAAACAGCGCGTGGCCATTGCCCGGGCACTGGCGATCCGGCCCCGATTGTTGCTGCTGGACGAGCCCACCGCGGCGTTGGATCGCGCCAACCGCTTGCGAACCCAGAAACTGTTGCGCAGGCTTCACAGCCTGACCGGTGCGACATTTGTGCAGGTGACCCACGATTTTGAAGAGGCCTTGAGCCTGGCGGACCGCGTAGCGTTGATGATGGATGGACGTTTGATTCAAACGGGTCCACCAGACGAGATCCTGACCCGCCCCGCCAGTCGGGAAGTCGCCGACTTCATGGGTTACCGCAACATCTTTTCGGGCCCGGTGCGCGGGGGCAAGATGCGCGTGGGCAATTGGGATATTCAGGTGCCGCTACAGGAATCGGAATTCGCCTATGCCGCGATTCGCGCAGAGGATATCCTGGTATCGCGAAGCGTCCTTGATTCATCCGCCCGCAACCATGTCAAGGGCCGCATCAGTGCGGTTATGGGCAACTCCGCCGGTGCGGAGGTCCTGGTTGACGCTGGAGTGGAGCTTGTAGTGGGAATTACCCGTACCAGCCTGGATGAAATGGGGATACGGGTGGGCGATGAGGTGATTCTCACACTTAAGGTCTCGGCCATCCGTTGTTTTGAACATTAGAGGATAAAGAACATGATTGGATTAAAAGACGCCCTGTCGATATTGGATCAAGCCGAACTGCAGCCTGATGTAGAGTCTGTACCTTTGAGCCGGTCCTATGGCCGCATCCTGGCCGAAGATCTGGTTTCAGCCATTGAGATGCCGCCGTTTGACAAGGCGGCAATGGACGGGTACGCAATCAACTCTAGAGACAAATCCCAGCAGTTCAGGGTAACGGGAGTCGTGGCCGCGGGAGACTTTCCCGAAAGAGCCGTTGGCGCCGGCGAAGCCGTGCGCATCATGACCGGGGCTCCTGTTCCCAAGGGAGCGGACCAGGTGGTGGTGCGGGAAGTCAGCGAGGAGCGGGGTGGAAATGTTTATTTTTCCAGCCGTAACGCGGCCCGCAATATCTGCCGGCAGGGAGAAGATGTCAAGCCGGGTGATCTTATCCTGGCACGGGGAACGCGCATGGGCCCGGCGGAAACCGCCGTGGCCGCGGCGATCGGGCGGGGACGTCTCCAGGTTTTTCGTATTCCCCGCGTAGGAATCCTGGTAACGGGATCAGAGATTGTTTCCCCGGGAGGGTCTTTAAAGCCCGGGCAGATCTTTGACTCCAACAGTACATCCATCCGGACTCATTTGCGCCAGATGGGGGTTGACGCGGTATTTGCACGCCGGGTGGAAGATGATCCGCAATGCATTCGCAACGCCTTGCGCAACGCCCTGGAGGAGTCCGACCTGGTGATCTTGTCCGGAGGTGTTTCCATGGGTGATTTTGATTACGTGCCCGATGCGCTCGAGTCGCTGGGCGTACGTTTGCATTTCACCCGCGTCACCATCAAACCGGGCAAGCCCACGGTTTTCGGCAGTCATGAAAAGGGCTTTGTGTTCGGTTTGCCGGGGAACCCGGTATCCGCTTTTGTGGTGTTTGAGATTATGATCCGCCCGTTCCTGTATCGCATGATGGGCCATGTGTATCGCCCCAGAACAGTTGCGGTGCCCATGGCCGATACCTGGCGAAGGAGCAAAGTGAGGCGCACGACCTTCCTGCCGGTACGGCTGGAAAGTGGCCGGGCGGTGATTCCCGACTACCATGGATCAGCCCATATTTTTGCCTTGCCCGGAGCGGACGGGTTGCTGGAAATCCCCGCTGGAGTGAAACAATTATCTGCCAAGGAGGAAGTCTATGTTCGACTCCTGGGGTCGTGATATTCATTACCTGCGCATATCCGTAACGGATCGTTGCAACCTGCGTTGCCGCTACTGCATGCCGGAATCCGGTATTCAATTGAAAAGGCATACCGAGATTCTCTCGTATGAAAAAATGGCGAGGGTCGCCGCAGCCGCTGCCGATATGGGCTTCTGGAAGATACGTCTTACCGGGGGTGAACCCCTGGTAAGACGTGGTGTCGTTGACCTGGTCGCAATGTTGCGGGCCATTCCCAAGGTCCGTGAAATCGCCATGACCACCAACGGCGTACTGTTGGACCGATATGCCGATGATTTGCAGCGGGCCGGCTTGGATCGCCTCAACATCTCTGTGGACAGCATCGATCCGCGGCGGTACCGGATGATTACCCGCGTCGGGGATTTGAGCCGCGTGCTCGGGGGCATCCGGGCGGCGGAATCCGCGGGGTTTCAAAACACAAAAATCAACATGGTTGTCATGCAGGATACGACCGAGGCGGAGATACGGGCGTTGGATCGTTTCTGCCGCGAAAGGAATATGAGATTGCAGCGCATTCACCATTACAATCTGGGCGACCACAATTCCATCCCGGTATCCAACCCGGCTGAACGGCCTTTGCCCTGTAACCGTTGCAACCGCATCCGCCTGACCGCGGACGGATTTTTGAAACCCTGCCTGTTTTCCGACCAGATGATCCCGGTGGACTTCCAGGATATCCGGGCTTGCATCCAAAGGGCGATTCGTGACAAACCCCCTGCCGGAACGTCCTGTCATGCCGTGGGCAATTGGCAGATCGGCGGGTAAGCAGGAGAAAGTCGAAAGTGAAAAGATAAAAGTGGAAAGTGAAAAGTGAAAAGTAAAAGACAGGTGACAGGTGTCAGGTATCAGGAGACAGGACAACCAAGTGAAAAGTGAAAAGTAGAGTGGGCAAGTGGCAAGTGGCAAGAGGCGAGGGATATTCAGTCGAAAGTCTACACTCGAAAGTGAAAACTTTTCAAACCTTTTTAACTT
>DSBM01000013.1 GCA_011049425.1 Candidatus Aminicenantes bacterium | reverse complement strand
GAATAACCATGCCACTTCACCCTTCAGCGGAACCAACATGCCGCCTCGTACTTCGTAATCCCAAAAGTGACCCTGCCATGGTATTGCAACCCGTACCCCATCCACATCGCGGTACCTTCCCTCCGAATGAACGGAACGGATCAGCCCTTCAGTGTCAAACTGAAACACCAACTCTACTCTTGTTGTGCCGTCAGTGATCGTCGCGCTTGCCCGTGAGTCGTCAATTGGCTCCCAGATCACCCCCTGGCTGGGAAGCAGCGACGTGGGATACCACACAGCTTCAGCGAAAAAACGCATCAGCTCCCCGTGTGCCAGTTCCGGAGTGCCTGGTTGTTTCATCACGGGCAGGAGGCCGAACAGTTTGGCATGCAGGATGCCCTCACCGGCCACATAGGCATCATGAACATGAACGGTAACGCCCGGGGCCATGCGCACGCGCGCGTCCCACACAAATCCAGGGCGCCGGGTGGCGACACGCTGATTGGAAGTGAAAGGCACCCATCTCTCTTTGGCTTCGCTCATGTTGAAGGTGCCGGTGTGGTCAATGTTGACCGCTGTAACCATCGGCTGGCCCTCTTTCAGAACCTTGCGAAAATAGCGCTGAACCAGCGCCGGCAGCCCTTCCAATTCGCGCGGATCATACGATGCGGGAACAATCGAAATACGAACCGCTTCCATTTTCGCATAAAGATTGCGTGTATCCGACCGCCAGCGATTCTTGCCGTAATGGATTGCCACTGCTATAACCAGGACCAGAAAAACAAACACAATCGCCGTTACTTTCCACCACATATCCGATCCTCCTGTTTGCAAGAACCCATGAAACGGTTCCGCTTCGTTTCAATCTCAGCCGTCCCCCGTGCGTTCACGACCGCGTGCGCACAACGGATCTTGGCGGTCGCGACCCCAAATCAGTGAAGGGCCGGCCGGACTTGTTATCTTACCCCGGAATCACACCCTGAGAAAAGCCCCCGCAATGTTTACCACCTAACCAGCCACAACCAACCAAATCCCTGAATTGTCAAACTGTCCGCAACCACCCGCCTTGCTATCGCGTAAGATTGCACAGATTACGCATTTAGTATATGATCCGGTTTTCCGGGTCTGCAGCGGATGAACCGGCTGTTCCCGAAAAACACAAATGGAATCAACAACCGGTTGCAGCCCGCACACATTACCGGAACCGCTGGTTACGATTCTGATCACCGCCTACAATACTCCGGCAGGTTTTCTGTTTGAGGCGGTAAGAAGCGCTCTTGACCAGGATGTCCACGAAATGGAAATCCTGGTCGTGGATGACGGTTCTCAACCTTCCCTGGACCGATACCTGGCCGGTTTTCGGGATCCCCGCCTGGTGTACCGGGCCATTAACCATATGGGCCCGCCCCACGCCCTGCGAGCCGGTATGGCAATGGCCCGCGGCCGGTTTGTGACGATCCTGGATCATGATGACCGCCTCACTCCCGGCAGCCTGCGAACAAGGCTGGAGCGAATTCAGGTGGAGCATCGCGGCCTCGTATACGGCAACATCGAGTGGATTTCGGCAGAAGGGCGAATCCTGGGCCGGCGGATTTTTCCGGCAGTCAAAACGGTTGCCCGCCTCATCCGCGCAGGGTTACTCAGTCCCGTCGGTCCAGTCAAACACAGCGCCATACTTATGGACCGGCAAGTTGCCCTGGACCAGGGAAATTACGACGCCACCCTTGCCGGTGAATACGACCTGGACCTGATCCTGAAAATTGCCCGGGCGGCAGGCTTTTGCCGTGTTCCGGATTTTGTCGTCCAGTACCGGATTCATGCGGGGAATTACTCGGCTTCTCCCGATTTTCGCCTGCGTCAGATCCGTTGCCGCTGGCGGTTAATCGACCGCTATCTATCTGGATGGGGTCGTCGCACCGCCGCAAAGGCTTTTACGGCCGTGATTCTACTGCTCAAGGCGCTCTGGCTGCTGCTCAGTTACCATCGCCCGGGGGCGCTCCTGAACCGTCCCGGCCGCATCCCGGCGGAAAAAATGGACGGGACCCACACCAACTGAATCGGGCCTGCGGCCGGATCCTTCCTGAAAAAATTTTTCGTGAAGCATCTTGAGATATTTTGATGCAGCCGCTATTTATTATTCCAACTTCGGGCAACCCCGCTGTGACCCGAAAAATTCATGGAGGTTTTTTTTGCGACGAGTTACCCTGATCTCTCTGTTTCTCATGCTGTTCCCCTTGCTTGCCTGCGCCAACGTCACGTCTCCCGCGGACGGTGTTTCCTGGTGCAAAGGCACCCGCTACACCATTAATTGGAATGCGACTGAATTTCCAGCTGGAAAAGTACGACTGGTTTTGCGCCTGAACGGAGCGCGCGTGCTGGTGATCGGCACCGCCAACGCCGCCTCCGGCTCGTTCCAGTGGACGACGCCGCGGACGTTGGCCGACAACAGCCGGTACCAGGTGCGGGTACGAGACGCTATCTTAATATGAAACGTTTGGAGGAAATGGACCGGGAACAACAGGCCGGTTAAACCAGTGCCATGACCTGTGTTCGGAGTACCCCTCACAGAAAGTGCGAAAGATTCTTGACACTACCGGGCAGGGTGTACTTTTTTCCTAACCTCATCCATTGAATGCCGAACGGATTGGCTTTGTGATCGGTGCAATAGATATCCAGGGCCTCAAGGTACATTTCCCCATCCCGGGGAACCGTTGTCGGTATTCCCACATGATTGTATTTCATTGGCCTGTTTTCGGGCAGTTCTTAATTATTTGTCAAATCACTCTTTTCCTCCGGCCTTTCGCATGCAGCTGCGTATTTACTAAGTATTCAGGCTGATGATGCTCAAATTTACAAAAGGTCCCGATGGGTCCATCCTGCATGTCCCCGGTATATACAACGGTTAAACGCGCCTCAAATCATTTTCAACCTATGGTCAAACAATTTTTTCCCGCCGCCTTGGATTTATACAATAAAGTATCGGCCCTTTTGATGAGGCTATCAATGGTGTCATTTTCTCCAACCAAGGTGGCTCCCACCGAAATTGTGACCCGCAATTTTTCGTTTTCATGAATGATATATGAATTTTCAATCAATAAACGAAGCCTTTTTCCAAGCAACTCAAAATCTTTGCCGCTTGTGTTGCGAATAATGCCGATAAACTCCTCTCCTCCCCATCTTCCATAAACGTCAAAAGGTCTGGAATTGGCGACAAAGGTATTTGCAACAAATTTCAAAACCTTATCGCCGACATCATGACCGTAAAAGTCATTAAATTTCTTAAAGTTGTCAATATCAATAAATAAAACACCAAACGGCATGTTGAAACGTTTTTTCTCTTCGAATCTATTTGAGATTTCTTTCTCAATAAAATTCCTGTTTGGTAATTGAGTGAGTCTGTCAAGAAGAGCCAGCTTTTCAAGTTCTTTTACCCTTAAATCATTAGCCGCCTGATTGCTGATGTCGGTAAATAATTCTATCCCGCCGATAATATTGTTATCTGAGTCTGTCAATATGCTTGCACGAACAGAGACGGGTATTCTATGACCCTCCTTGTGGTGCATGTATATTTCAGTTTCTCGAGGCTTTCCATCAGAAATGGTTGCGGCAAGAGGGCACATGCCGGTGCAGAGATTATTCCCTTCACTATCGACATGAGTAAGGATATTATCGGAACAGGATTTACCAACAACTTCATTTGCCATATATCCGGAAATTTTTTCAGCGGCTTTATTCCAGAAGGTTATGATTCTATCTTTGTCTACAAAATATAAGCCGTCATGGAGGTTTTCTACAATTCTTTCAAAAAAATCTTTCTCAAAGCTCATAAGTGTGCCTCAAATTCATGAAAGGTTCCACTTGACCTGTTCTTCTTCCCCGGGGATTATTCATTACTGAAACGCCCCCGCAATGTCCGTTTCGTCAACCGCATCAGCCAAACCTGCCTCAGAATTGGCAAAATCCGCGTCTTTTCCTTTCAGAAGGTTATGACTTTATCACATTCAACGGTCCATTGGGCAAATTCTTTCATATTGCTCAATTGGACACCTCTAATCGGTTTGAGTGTATTAATTCCGCGCGCTTCCGAACATCCCCCACAACTTTTCACTTCACCGCCTTGCCGGATGACAGATTTCAACATCCGTTCGATGTTATAGTAACCATTCGGCGTTGTTTGGTTGGGAATTCCACAAAACACAGCGTCCGCCAGCAGGAATATCTTAATCTCCACCTTGTCTTCATGCTCTTTCTGAAGAGTCATTGCCATTCGCAAAGCATTGTACGCTTTTTCTGTTCCGTAAGGCGCGTCGTTGATAATAATAAGAATTTTTTGCATTCTGCCTCCTTTTGATAGACATGGAACTATTATTAGTTGCGGTTATTTCAATATCCTGTCTATCTGAACACCCATTATTTTAACACCATTATCTGTTTTCATGGACAATGTGGCCGGTTCAGTAATCAGGCATTGCCCTGTTTCAAGGTCAGTTGTTTCGGCATTCACCGAAACTTCAGCCTTTCCCTTGATAACATAAAATAGAACATAAGATTCCATTTCACAAGCCGGCATCTCTCCGCCGGGCGGAAGTTCTATCATTCTTGCTTAAAATTCTCTGGTTTTGTAAAAAACATTCTTTTCCCTTTCCTCATATGGGTAGGATTGCCTCGTCTCAAGATCATATACCTTCATTATCTTCACCTCCTTCATTCATGTACGGATTTTTAACCCCTGTCGTTGAGTGCTGGCGTTCCTGTTCTATCAGTTACGCTTCAGTGCCGGCTTTGCTTCTTTTTCTCGGGTTGATCTTCCTCGCCTCCAGGGATTGGGTGAATTCTTCATCCGACATGTTCGGGTCCCTGAGTTCACTGAACGTCTTGCAGGGAAATTCAGCGCAGAGTCCGCAATGTTCCAATTGCCTCCGGTTGCGGCAGCAGTCGTGTAAGGGGCAGATTCCGTTCGGCACCTGGACCGTCCAGAACGGTTTGCCGTTTACATTGCCGCATACCGGGCACTGCCGCCCGAGAAGCGGGCACGCACCACAATAGATGCCGCATACCGGCGCATAGGCTGTATTGTTCATCGTTTCTCCTCAATTGGGTTTGCGACCAATCGTCGCCGGTCTGCAAGGGGTGGCGGAAGTGTTCGGGGGCAATGACCGGGTCAGCAGCAGGCTGCATACTGCGCTGCCGACACCAATGGGCACCCAGAGCCCAAGTTGGGAAAGATCAGCAGTCGCGCCGCTCGCGTATGTGGCAATGGCTGCGGCGCAGAGTGCCGCCATGTAAACGGCGCCCTTAACAGTCCAGATGCCGGCAATTACAAAACCCCATGCCCGCCGCCGCCAGAGCCATATCCCGGCAATGAGCCCGAACGATACGACGAGCCACAAGTCCAAAGCCGCCGTGATATTGGTCGGGTGCTCAACCGCCGTTACCATGGCCGGCACCTGACCTGTCCAAACAAAGCCGGCGGAAACCGCTATCCAGAAACTGCCAAGGATCAACGATACCAGGATGATAAAAATGCCAACCGCACGTTGAACGCTGCCGACGGCGACAGCACGCAAAACGAAATTCGTTTCGGCTGACGTTAGCCCTTGAATGAGTCCAAGCGTGGATAGCACGAGAATGAGAATATACGCCAGAAACAACTGGTTGAAAGCGGCGCCGAACGCATAGAATGCGTAGTTGCAGAAGGTGTAGGCCAGCATCCCCAACCAGAGCAGAGTTCCACGTGGCGATTGCTTCCGTGCCAGCCTGTAAGCAATCGTCAAGAGAGGGACCGCCAGCAATAATGTCACCAGATCATTGCCGTACCAGGCTGAGCGAACCAGAAGGTTATCCCGGTACAGTAGATTTCCGCTGAACACACCCCACCCTGATGCAAATCCGGTGAAAAGGATCAGCGGAATGGAAATGGTATCCCGTTGTACTCTCCGCGCCTTCTGATGCTGCATTTCTTCACCCTCCTGATCATGCCGGGTTCAATCGCCCAACATTTCCTTTTTTACTTTTTCCCTTTGAGAAAGGTTACGAGATGGGGCTTGGAAAATCAAAAAAATGAAGGCGTCCCTGAAAGTTGAACAATTTTAAATTCATCCAGCCCCTGTGCGCTTCCGGCTGTGTTTGTACAACGTACACAAGCTGTTGAGACGCGTTTCCCGAATTGTTAAGAACCGTCCCCCCGGGTTTGGAACATAAGGCGGGATGAATGCTTTATTGATTGGCTCTGCTTGTATTTTTTCTGCAGGACTTTGAGCGATTATTATTGCTTTCCCTGTTTTTCTTTGCCGCGAAAAACTCCTGCTTCCTTCTTTGTTTCTCTTTCTCCCATTCCCTGTTTTCCTCGGTAGTTCTCGGAATATCGGTCTGGGGAAAAGGATTGTCGTTGATCACCGTGATTTTCTGCTTGATCAATTTTTCAATATCCTTAATAAACACATTTTCTTCCGGCTCGCAAAGAGAAACCGCGTTGCCGTTTTCGCCTGCTCTCCCGGATCTCCCGATCCTGTGAACATACGTTTCCGCAATATTTGGAATGTCATAATTGATCACATATTTCAATTTATCAATATCTATCCCCCTGGCGGCAATATCAGTAGCCACCAGTACCCTGATCTCTCCGGCTTTGAATTGAGAAAGGACTTTTTGTCTCTGGTTCTGAGCTTTATCGCCATGAATGGCAGCCGTTCTTATCTTTTCTCTTTTTAAATTCCGGGTGATCTTGTCGGCACCGTGTTTTGTTCTGGAGAACAACAACACCTGGTCGATTTCCCGATCTTTCAGTATATGGAAGAGCAGATCTTTCTTTTTTGATTTATTCGTATAATAGAGATAGTGCGAAACAGTCTCAGCAGCGGAAGAGACGGGGCTGACATCAACCTTATGCGGGTTTGTCAATATTTTCCTTGAAAGTTCAACAATATTTCCCGGCATGGTCGCGGAAAAGAACAGCGATTGCCGTTTTGCCGGTAATTTCATGATTATTTTCCTGATATCGTGAATGAACCCCATATCGAGCATGCGATCCGCTTCATCCAGCACAAAATATTCAATGTCATTTAATTTGATGAATCCCTGGTCCATCAGGTCCAGAAGCCTGCCGGGTGTCGCGACAAGAATATCCGTACCTTTCCGGAGAGCATCGGTCTGTTTCCCCTGGGGAACACCGCCGAAAACAACAGTATTCCTTATCCCCGTGAATTTCCCATAAATCGAAAAACTCTCAGCGATCTGAATCGCCAGTTCGCGCGTCGGCGTGATGACGAGCGATTTAACCATACGTCCGCCATTGCTATTGTTTCGAGAAAGATAAAGGTGCTGCAGGATCGGAATGGCAAAGGCCGCCGTTTTTCCCGTTCCCGTCTGAGCGCTGCCCAGCACATCATTTCTGTTTAAAATTAATGGAATGGCCTTTGCCTGGATAGGCGTCGGCTCAATATATTTTTCCTCTTTCAGAGCCCGTAAGAGCGGCTCGATAATTCCCAGTTCTTTAAATTGCATGGATCACGAATCCTTTCCTGAATAATTGATGATTTTTCCGGATTTCACTTAATGGTGATTATAGTCATTATACCATTCTTTCTGAGAAAGACGAAGCGACGCTTCCAGCCTGCGTTTCTCACAGGAATTGTCGCGAAACGGCGCAGTTGGTTGTGAGCAATGCGGCATCGACTTCCTGCCGAGGAACCGCGCAAGGATGGGGTCAGGTTCTCAGGTACTTGATCACCAGCACGGCGATGGCGGCTTCCGTGTCGTTGCGGATGCCGTGGGGCGTACTCCCAGGGCAATCGAGCAGTGTGCCCTGAGCCGCGGTGATTTCCCCGTCCCCCACCATGAACACCGCCGTACCTTGGTGGGAAAAGAACTGGGCGTCAAAGGGAGTCGTGTGCGGGGCCAGCACCGCGCCGGGTTCCAGGGACATATGGATGATCTCAACGCCCGGCCGGGCACTGATTCGCCGGCCGGTCACGCCGCCCTCTTCATACAGGGGGGTGATTTCGCTCGGTTTCGTGATTTTCATGCCGTCTCCGTTGCTATCTGATTTCGCCCCGCAGCGAGATGACCTTGACCCGTACCATGGCGCTCTTGCCGGCCTTCTCCAGGGCCCGGGCCACGATGGTCTCGGCCTTGCCGCAGCATGGCACTTCCATGCGGGTGATGGTCACAGAGCGGATGTGATGTGTAGCAAAGATGGTCGCCAGCTTGTCGATATAGGCATCGATGCCGGAGTCGAGCTTGGGACAGAACACAACCAGCCTCCTGCCCTTGACGAAATGTTCGTGGAAATCCGCGTAAGCGAAAGGAACGCAGTCGGCGCAAACCAGCAGTCCGCGTTCTCGAAGCCCGGGTCATCGGGGTTGATCAGGTGAAGCTGTACCGGCCAGTGGTTGAGTCGGGATGGCATGGTCCCCTGGGCAACAGGGGCATCGTGCGGAACCGTGTCCAGGGTAACGGCTTTCGCACCGGGATATCCGCCGCCGGGACATGCCGCTTCCCGGCGCCGCCTGAATTCAGGAACGGGAATCTTGCGCGCCTCCAGGATGTCAACTGCCTTTTTTACATGCTCCGTCAGGCCATGATCGTTTAGGTGTTGCAGGTGGGCACGGATGGTGTTTTCTCCCTGAGGGATAATGTTCTCCATTACCCTGGCTTCATCGTAGGGTTCGGCTTCCCGCACTTCCGTTGTGATGGCTCCCCGGGGGCAGTTGCCGATGCACGCGCCCAGGCCGTCGCAGAAAATGTCGCTGATCAGCCGCGCCTTGCCGTCGATCACCCGGATCGCCCCTTCGGGGCAATCGGGCACGCAGATTCCGCAGCCGTCGCATTTTTCCTGATCGATATGAATGATCTGTCGTTGCATCTATTCCTCCTCTGGTTTTGTTTGAATCAGTGAGCGGATGGTTTGCCACAGCCGCCGTCCTTCCCTTTTCAGGTCGAAAGTGAAGTTGTTGAAGCTCCATTGGGTGACCAGCAGGCGCATGGAACCCACGATGATGCGAAACAGGGAAGCAGGGTCGATATCCCGGCGGATGCGGCCGCTCTTCTGGCCGGTTTCGATGGCTTTGACCACAAATTCCCTGTGACCGTGCATCACGGTCCGCTGCTTCGTGGCCATGAACTCGTTGTGGATGAATATCTCCTCCGAGAGCATGACCTTGGCCAGGTCGGGGTCGGCGGAAAAAGTTTCAAACCGGTCCATGAGGAACAACTCGATAATCTCCAGGGCTTCGCCCCGGGGATCGGGATGGGGAGGAACCCGGGACACGACTACGAAACGCTCGATAATGGCTGACAGGATGGCCTGCTTGTTTTTGAAATGGCGGTACAGGGCGGCCTCGGTCACGTGAACCGCCTGGGCCAGGTTCTTGATGGTCAGTCCCTGGATTCCCTCCCGGGCGATAATGCCGACCGCCTTGCCGATAATCTCTTTCTGCCGGGGCGTAAACTCTCGCGTTTCACCCTCACGTTTGTAAACGTTTACTGACTTAAATATAACCTGACTTCTCCCCGTTGTCAAGATTCTTGTGCGGGATTCAGTTTGGGGTCTTGCTTTATTACTATTTCAATTTATTTTCACGGTCATGTCACTGTTGTCCTAAGAAAATCATTCGGGAATGGGGACGGTTCTTGAGTGCGCCAAGCAAGCTGGCGCGATTCAGGGGGTTAAAATCCCCCACGGGCAAAGCCTAGCCAGCCGCCCGTTATCCAAGTTGCATTTAAGGAGGCGACGAAT
>DSBM01000012.1 GCA_011049425.1 Candidatus Aminicenantes bacterium | reverse complement strand
GAGCAGTCATGCTCTGCACGGTTCAAGCTGTTAAGGCACTGCCGAACGAAAGGGGGCAGAAACAGTCAGCGAAGGCCTAAACTGGTGTGATATGCTCTCTACCCGATCAATTTGACAATTTGCTTCTTCCGCAACGACTGCCGGGGGTATACAGCGCCGTTGCGCAGCTAAATGTCTTTTTTTAAAGCGCGCTGGTTGGTGAGTTGAAATTGTCAAATTGTCAAGAACCGTCCCCAGTTTGTGCCCAGTTTGTGCATTTTCCAGGCGGTCCTTCAAGCGTTGCGCCGAAGGGGTCACGGCCAGGCCACCCTTGCCGCTGCATTTTACACAGCCGGGCATCTGCTTGCCGACAGTCGCAACCGTCTGAATCACTTCATCCAGGGGGATGACGGCATTGAATCCCGAACGGGCCATGACGGCGGAGGAGAAGGCATTCACGGCGGCGCTGATGTTCTTGCCCAGGCAGGGCACCTCCACCCGGTCGGCCACGGGGTCACAGATCAGGCCGATCATGTTCTGGATGGCCATGGAAGCGGCGGCGACCGCCTGCCCGGCCGTTCCCCCCATGAGCTGGACGATCCCGGCCGCGGCCATGCCCGAAGCCGCGCCGCACTCCACCTGGCAGCCATGCTCCTCGGCGGAGAAACCCGGCCCCATGGCAAACCAGGCGCCGATGATTCCCGCGGCGAAATAGGCATGGATCAACTGATCCGGGGTGGATCCCAATACAGCGGACACGGCTTTCAGCACACCGCCCACGGTTCCGCAGGATCCCGCCGTGGGGTTGGCCACGATCACCTCCAAAGCGCTTTTCGCCTCCATAATTGCGGACACATTGGCGATTATGGGGTTGACAATAGTGGCGGGTATCACTCCAGCCTGTTCCGCCTCATCCACCCGGTGGGATTGCCGGTGCAGAATACGGTCTTTGTATTCGGTGCCATCCAGGCCCTTGCAAATACTCTGGTCTACGATTGCGATGATCTGTTCCATGCTTTGTTTCAACGCTTCCCTGGAAAGACCACTGCGGCATTCCTCATAGACCAGGCCCACCGATCCAAGGTCAAGCCCCCTGCGTTCCGCGTATTGAAGCATTGCGTGGATGGAATCAAAGGGAAGTGTTTTCTCGTTGCCCGATACGATGGGAAGAACCGGGTCGATCCGCATCCAGCCCGGAGGCACCTTGGGGAAGGGTTCGGGTGACTTCAGGTTCAGCAAGGTTCCGGCCGGCCCTCGACATTCCATTCGCCGGACTGTCGCCTGCAATGGCGGTTTCAACGCCCCTATGATCGACCCCGCCGCTTCGTCGGCCTTTGCCTGCTTTCCTTTGCCGTAAAATGCCAGGAGTTCATGATAATCCCCCCGGATTTGTGCGCGAAAGTCATCTATCCGCTGAATCTCAAAGGCGCCACCACCGGTGGAAATCGCCTGCACCCTCACCTGCTTACCGGTTTTTCCCTCCAGGGTCAACCGCACCGTATTGGCATGGGTGGTGGGGAAACGGCTGATGCCGTATTTGATCTCCACCCCGCCTTCCCTGGCCGGCAACCCGGTCTCTTTCATGCGGTCGTCACGGATATCGAGGCCCAGCAAGCCGCCGTCGATACCCATGGCGGTGCCCTGTTCGCGGTAGTTGGCACACCAGGCCCCATCTTTGTCAAACTCCACCAGCGCAGCGCGCAGCGGCTCGTTCAGGACCTGCAGGCATATCCGTGCGATCCGCCAGGAAGCCGCGGTGTGGGAGCTGGAGGGTCCGCGCATGACCGGACCAATTACTTCGTTAAAAATGCTGGGAAAGCTATTCATAAAACCGGACTTCCTCTCCGAATCCCAGTTTGCGGGATTTCTGATAGATCCTGTCGGCCACGGCCAGGTCCTGGATGGCGGTACCCACACTCTTGAACAGGGTGATTTCCCCGGGCGAAGTCCTGCCTGTGATCTTACCCAATACCAGATCACCGATCCCGCCGATGATCTGATCGTCCAGGTTGCCGAATCGTAGCACGGCCTTGACGAGGTCACCACTTTCTCTAATACAGGCGCTTTGGTCATCCAGGAAGATTCGCGACAACCGGATCAGTTCCGGGTCCAACTCCTGCATGTGGGGCTTGAATGAACCGACGGCGTTGATGTGCGTCCCCGGCCGGATATGTTCCCGGCCGAACAGGGGCCGGGTGGCGTTGGTGGCGGTGCAGACAATATCCGCCTCCTCCAGTACCGAGAGGTCATGGGCGATCACGATTTCCGCCGGGATCCTCTGTCCCATCTCTTCCAGAAAAAACTCCGCCCGCTCCCTGGAGGTGTCGAATATCCAGATCCTTTCAATTGGCCGGACGGTGCAGACCGCCTCCAATTGGGTGCGCCCCTGGGCGCCGCAACCGAAAAGCGCCAGGTTCCGGGATTCCTCTGGGGCAAGCAGGTCCGTGGCCAGTCCACCGGCGGCACCGGTACGGATGGCGGTGATAAACTCACCATCCAGCATGGCCAGCAGTTCACCAGTCCGGCTATCGAAAAGCAGGACGATCCCGGTAATGGTGGGAACACCTCGAACCGGCCCCGTATTCCGCTGAGAGAGGACTTTCACTCCAGATGCGCGTTGATCACCGGAAAAAGCCGGCTTCATCAGCAAAGTCAGTCCACCGTCGGGCGAATCCACCACGTACCGCCCGGGTACCACGCTGGTACCTGCAGAAAGCCCGGCAAAGGCGCAAGACATGCATTCGATGGCCTCGCCCATGGTGAAGTGAGCCGCCATCTCCCCCCTCCGGATCAGGATGGCAGCGGATCTTCGGGGAGTTTTTCCGACTTGGACCATGTTCGAATTGTAGGGTTGAGTGGTCGCAAAGTCAAAGCTTCACAACAATCCTTTCCGGGATGAGGAATAATGGCATGAGAGCAAAGAATCAACGGGGGTTGTCGGAATCCGTGCTTTCTTCGCCGTTGTCCACATCAACGGCCATGAGTTCCCGCGCCTCTTCCAGGCGATCCGGGGGCACCATGATCCTCACCTTGCCCAGACCGTTCATGGAGATGGCCAGCAAGCGGCCGACCGATTCGAACTTCAGCATGCAGGGAATGCCGAAACTATCCAGCTTGGCGCGGATGATCTCGGCCTCCATAAGGCCATCAGTCACCAGCAATTCAGCCAGGTTTTCCGGCATGAAAGCCTACATGCGCACGGCGACGCCGGCCCAGGTAAGGCCCGCTCCGAAAGCGGTCATGAGCAGGTTGTCGCCTTCTTTCAGGCGTCCTTCTTTCCAGGCTTCATCCATGGCGATGGGAATGGTTGCGGCGGAGATATTGGCGATGCGATCGATATTGATATATGTTTTTTCGCGGGGGATACCGGCGCGCTTGATGGTGGCGTCGATAATGCGCGTGTTGGCCTGGTGGGGGATATAGAGGTCGACGTCCGCCGCGGTCAGGCCGGCAAGCTTCAGGGCCTCTTCGGCGGATTCCTGCATGCGCAGCACGGCATGCTTAAAGATCTCGTTTCCCGCCATGTGCACGGTGTGTTTTTTCAGGCGTACCGTTTCTTCACTGGCGGGCATGGCGCTGCCGCCGGCGGGCTGCAAAAGCAGGTCGCCCAGGTTGCCGTCGGCGCCCCAGAAAGTCGAGAGGATTCCGCGCTCTCCCTCTTCCAGCGCCAGAACTGCGGCCCCGGCCCCGTCTCCAAACAACACGCATGTGTTGCGGTCTTCCCAGTTCATCATGCGCGAAAGCACCTCAGCGCCGGACACCAGGATGCGCCTGGAGGCTCCGGTCAGCAACAGGCTCTGGGCCACGATCAGGCCGTACAGGAACCCGGAGCAGGCGGCGCCGATATCAAAGGAGGGGATGGGCGGAATGCCCATCTTTTTCTGAGCCCAATTGGCCGTGGAGGGAAACGCCGTGTCCGGGGTCACGGTGGCCACAATCAAGGTGTCGATATCCGTCAGTTCCAACCCGGCATCCGCAACCGCCTTCTGGCACGCTTTGGCGACCAGGTCCGAAGTGGCCTCGTTGTCCGCGGCAAAATGACGTTCTTTGATTCCCGTGCGGCTGGTGATCCACTCGTCACTGGTATCCACCAGGCGGGACCAGTCTTCATTGGTCATCACCCGCTCAGGCAGGTATGACCCGGTCCCGATGATTCGAACCCGTTTCACTTCAAAGCCTCGCGAAAGTAGAGAAAATAGATCTGGATTCCCAGTTCCCGTTTGTCGGAGCTCTGCGGATCCAGCATGGCCGGTACAAACGCCTTGTCCGTCTCAATGGTAAAACGAAACTCGTAGTCGTCGCCCATCTGCGCCGGGGCCAATGTGTAGCGCTTCTCGAACTTGGCGGTCTCGGGGATAAATTCCCCGAGCAATTGATCGTTGATACGGAAAATCACTTTCTGATCTTCTATCTTGGCCTTGTCCACGCCTCCCTGGATAATCAGGGTGGACTCCTTTTTGGGATTCTCAATCACGCAAACAGCTTTCTTGGTGGTCCACTGCCAGCGGCGCTCCCGTGGGTTGTCGAGTTCCGGATCGGTCTCCACATTGTTCCAACCTTCGGCGTACACGATCTCCGGAGCCACTACGGACGCAGGATGAACCTTCACATTCTTGCGAAACAGCATGATTTTTTCATCTTCAGATGAATCCGGGTCCCACAGACCCACGGTAATGCGGATCTCTTCGTAACCTTCAAAATCGATGTCGATCTCGTCCAGGAACTTGGGAATAAACAGTGTCCGGGAATACTCCACTTTCTGCCCGGGCCGCCATTGAGTGGTCAGGATTTCGGGCATATGATCATCCTGGACCAGCATTTCCTTGCTGCGTGTGCGCCAGAAATGCACAAACACGGCGTAATCTTTGGAGAAGCCCTCGAAATCCTCGGAAAGACGGTAAGTGTAGTCCATCTTTGCGAACAGGAAATCGGTCAACATATCAGGTTGAATGGCCAAGTTCAAGTCCAGACCACGTGGCTCGGACCCTTTGCCGCAGGAAAGAAACACCAGGGCAGCCAGCGCCGGCAGGCAAAAAGTCTTTATCCGCATACTACCTCCCTTTGTCTCGTCAACAAGACAGGAAACAGAATAAGCGATAACTTACCACATTCAATGGGTTAAATCAACTAGACAAAAACGGGCGGCCCCCTGGGGAGGGGCCGCCCGCACGGATGGGAACAGCCGAAATTTCAGCTGATTATTTCTTGTCCATATCTTCGTATTCGGCGTCAATGACTTCACCGTCATCTTTGCCGCCATCGGATGCCTGGCCGGACTCCGAACCACCCTCGGCATCACCTGCTTCCTGTTGCGCACCGCCTCCGGAACTCTGGTACATCTGGGTGGATACTTTCGAAGTGAGTTGGTTGATGTTCTCAATTTCTTTGGTAATGCGCTCGTCATCTCCGCTCTGCACCGCTTCCTTGGCCTGCTTGACCGCGGCTTCCACTTCACTGACCTGGTCCGCGGGGATCTTGTCTTTATTTTCCGTCACCAGTTTGTCCAGGGCGTAAGCCAATTGATCCAACTGGTTGCGCCGTTCAATGGCTTCCTTGCGCTTGATGTCTTCATCACGATGACTATCCGCTTCCTTGACCATCTTCTCGATCTCTTCTTCAGAAAGTCCACTGGAAGAAGTGATGGTAATGGCCTGCTGCTTACTGGTAGCCTTGTCTTTTGCGGACACGTTCAGGATGCCGTTGGCATCGATATCAAACGTCACCTCAACCTGGGGAACGCCCCGGGGCGCCGGGGGAATCCCGGTCAGGTGAAACTTCCCCAGGGTACGGTTATCACGAGCCATTTCCCGTTCTCCCTGTACCACGTGAATTTCCACAGTACCCTGATTGTCCTCCGCAGTGGTGAACACATCGGTTTTCTTGGTGGGAATAGTGGTGTTTTTCTCAATCAGCTTGTGTGCAATACCGCCCAGGGTCTCAATTCCCAGGGAGAGGGGTGTGACGTCAAGCAACAAAATATCCTTGGCTTCACCGCCCAGTACACCGCCCTGAACCGCGGCTCCCGCGGCCACAACCTCATCCGGATTAACCGTTTTGTTGGGTTCCTTGCCAAAGAAATCGGTAACCAGTTTCTGCACCATGGGAATGCGGGTCGAGCCGCCCACCAGGATGACTTCGTTGATGTCGGAAACGTTGATCCCCGCATCCTTGACCGCCATCTTGCAGGGTTCCAGGGACCGCTTTAACAGGTCGCCCACCAGTTGCTCGAAACGCGACCGGGTCATTTTCATGACCAGGTGTTTGGGGCCTGAGGAGTCGGCGCTGATAAAAGGCAGGTTGATTTCCGTCTCCATGGCGGTTGACAACTCGATTTTGGCCTTTTCCGCGGCCTCTTTCAGGCGTTGAAGGGCCATTTTATCTGCGACCAGGTCAATGCCCTGGTCCTTTTTGAACTCGCTGATGATCCAGTCGATCAAGCTTTGATCGATGTTGTCGCCTCCAAGGTGGGTATCGCCGTTGGTGGATTTGACCTCAACGATGTTCTCGCCGATCTCCAGGATCGAGATATCGAAAGTACCGCCTCCAAAGTCATAGACGGCGATCAACTGGTCTTTCTTTTTATCCAGGCCGTAGGCCAGGGCGGCGGCGGTGGGTTCGTTAATGATGCGTTTTACTTCGAGCCCGGCAATGCGCCCGGCGTCCTTGGTCGCCTGCCTCTGGGAATCGTTAAAATACGCCGGGACGGTAATCACCGCTTCCGTTACTTTCTCGCCCAGGTAGTCTTCAGCGGATTGTTTCAGCTTTTGCAGGATCAACGCGGATATCTCAGGCGGGGAATACTGCTTGCCGCCGATCTCGATGCGGGCATCATCCTTGGGACCCTTGACCACTTTGTAAGGAACCATCTTGATCTCTTCGGTCACTTCAGAATAACGCCGCCCCATAAAACGCTTGATGGAGTAGACGGTATTCTCCGGATTGGTAATGGACTGCCGCTTGGCGACCTGTCCCACCAGCTTTTCACCATCCTTGGTAAAACCCACCACCGAAGGCGTGGTGCGCCCGCCTTCCGCGTTCTGTATGGTCTTTGATTCTCCCTTTTCCATCACGGAGACCGCGGAGTTAGTGGTCCCCAAGTCAATTCCAATAATTTTTCCCATTTAACTTCTCCTTTTGAAACGTAATTCCATTAAGAGTATAACCCTGATCCGTGCCGGTGTCAACAGTTTCATGAGATATTTATCAATAAATCCTTAGTGTGCTGTTGTCATATATCTAGCCGCCGGCGGTTACAATCCCTTGACAAGTCAACCGATTCGGGCTTTTTTTCCACCCTGAAAACAGTCGCTCTATTTACACCTGAGAGAAAAAGTGATATAAGAGTTCGATTATTCTTATGGAAGGAGGTTGAACATACCCAAAAAATGGTTCAGAATCTGGGAAACCACTTGATTGTCGAGATGTACGACTGCTGCCCGGTCATTATCAATGACACCAAACGGGTGGAATCGTGCTTGAAACACGCGGTAGACCTCTCCGGCGCGCACATGGTGCAGTCGGTGATCCACCACTTCAACCCCCACGGTGTCAGTGGGGTTATCGTGATTGAGGAGTCACACTTTTCAGTGCATACGTGGCCGGAGTACGGCTATTGTGCCCTGGACATCTTCACGTGCGGGACGGAAGTGGATTACTATACCGCGCTTGAATACCTCAAGGGCGCCTTCAAATCAAAACACATCTCGGTCAGTGAAGTGAAACGTGGAATACTGGACCTGCCGGTCAAACTCCTGCACAAACCCGAGACAGTAAGGGAGCAACATGAAACAGTCAACGCTTGACATAAAACAGGAATTTGAGCGGTGCAACGCCTGGGGATTGCTCACCAGCCTCGACATCCATGACTGCAACGGAGAAACCATCCGCGACCCCGAAGCCATCCGCCGGTTCGTCATTGAATTGTGCGAACTGATTGAAATGAAGCGCTTTGGTGAACCCCTGATCGTCGATTTTGGCGAAGATCCGCGGGTAAGTGGATATTCTTTAACCCAGTTGATCGAAACATCCCTCATCTCGGCTCATTTCGCAAACGCCGGCAATGCGGTTTACCTGGACATCTTCAGCTGCAAGTACTACGATCCGGAAACAGCGGCCCGCTTCAGCGCCGATTTCTTTGGCGGCCGCATTGCCAACCAGAACGTGGTCATCAGAAAATAACTTCCCGGGCGCCCCGCGGTTGCGGGGCGCCCGGTTTCATTTACCACGGGAGGCCGGCCATGACCAACTGGTTTGAAGAGCAACTGGACATCGATAAGGGGCGCGCTTTGCGCATCCGCACCCGCAAGCTGCTCGAAAAAGTACGCTCGGATTTCCAGGAAATCAGGGTATACGAAACGGATGCGTTCGGGCGCATGTTGGTCCACGACGGCGTCATCATGCTGACGGAATTCGACGAAGCCCATTACCATGAAATGATCGCCCACGTGGCCCTTGTTACCCACCCATCCCCCAGGGATATACTGGTGGTCGGTGGCGGCGACGGCGGGACCTTGCGGGAGGTACTGCGCCATCCCCTGGTTCAGAGCGCCCATCTCTGTGAAATCGACCCAATGGTGGTTGAAGTCTGCCGCAAACACTTTCCCGGACTGGCCTTTAGTTTCAACGATCCCCGGGTTTCTCTCCACTTTGACGATGGAGCTGAATTCGTCAAACGCCATTCGGCGGCTTTTGACGTGATTTTCGTGGATTCCTCCGACCCCATCGGCCCGGCCGAGGTGTTGTTTGAAAAAGAGTTTTATCACTCCATGAGGAGCGCCCTGAAGCCGGGGGGCATCGTCATTACGCAGTCGGAATCTTTCATGTACCACGCCGAATTAATCGAGAAAATCGCCGCCTTCTGCCGCACCATTTTTCCGCTTTACCGTTACTATTACGCCCTGGTTCCCACATACCCCAGCGGATTGATCGGATTCAGCTTCTGTTCCCTGGGACCGGATCCCCTGAACGACATCAACCCCGAACGCATTGCCGCCCTTGGCCGTATGCGTTACTATTCCGCCGAAATCCACCGCTCCGCGTTCACCCTTCCGGCAAGAGCTGAGGAAATCTTTAAAGATTAGGGCATCACAACGATCAATCCAGGATTATCATACCGTCACGGGAATGACTGTAATCGAAAAAACCACTCGCCCCTGGCCACTCGCCAATAGGGGCAATTCACGAATTGCCCCTACCCCTTCATTCCCGATTCAATATCCGCCACGGTCTTGGGAATTTTCGGGCCAAGTACGCGGTGTCCTTCCGCGGTCACCAGCACATCGTCTTCTATGCGGATTCCCCCGAAATCCCGGAACGTTTCAAGCGCATCGTAATCAATGAAATCACTGTGCGCTCCTTCCCGGCGCCACTGGTCAATCAAAGCGGGAATAAAGTAGATTCCGGGCTCAACCGTTACCACAAACCCCGGGAACAGCTCCCTGGCCATGCGCAGGGCGGATAATCCAAACTGCCGGCTGCGGCTGATGGTTTCATCGTACCCCACCAGGTTTTCTCCCAGATTCTCCATGTCATGGACATCCAGGCCCATCATATGCCCCAGGCCGTGAGGAAAGAAGAGGGCATGGGCACCCGCCTGTACGGCCTCATCCACGTCTCCCTTCATCAGGCCGATCTCTTTGAGTCCGGTGGCGATCTCACGCGCAGCCATCATGTGGCAGTCCAGAAAACGCGTACCGGGGCGCATGGCCTGAATGGCGGCTTCCTGTGCCCGGAGTACGATCTCGTAAACCTGGCGCTGAACGGGAGTGAAACGCCCCCCCACCGGGAAGGTGCGCGTGATATCTGAAGCATAGTGTTCCGGTGATTCAGCCCCGGAATCCACGACCAGCAGATCATCTTCCCGCATTTCGTTGCCGTGGAAGTGATTGTGCAAGGTCTCCCCGTGCACGGATAGTATGGTGGGAAAAGAAATATGGCTGTTCGCTCGGCCCACCACTCCCAGAAGGGCCCCGGCCACTTCGCCTTCGTTGACTCCCGGCCGGGCCAGATCCATTACGGTTTCGTATATGCGCGAAGAGATCTCCAGTGCTTTTTCGATCTCCCGGATCTCGGCCTCGCTTTTTGTTGACCGCTGGGTTACTACAGCCCGGATCATTGCTCTGGAAGCATGGCGATTGACGGCCGCGACGTCTAATCCCAGCCATTCCGCGATCCGCACCTGTTCTTCCATGCGATAAGGCGACAGGAAGTGAATGCGTCGCCCCGCGTTCACCGCCGCGGCGAGACGCTCGGCCAACTGGCTGTTGTCACCAGTGGAGTTGATCCCCACCACGTCGGCCAACTCGCGTACCGATGGCTGGGGGCCCATCCAGATGATGTCGTCAATGTCGAAATCGTTTCCGTACAGGTAGTCGCAATCTTCATCCACATCGATCAATCCGACAAACCCCGGCTTGTCCACACCGAAGTAATAGAGGAAACTGCTGTCCTGACGGAATGGATACGTATTGGCCGGGTAATTCATGGGGCTTTCGCCGTTCCCTGGAAACAGCAGCAAGCCGGAACCCATCTGGCGGCGCAGGACCTGCCGTCGCTCTCTGTATACGGATGCGTTAAACATGGTTACGCCTCCTATTTTGCTGACTCAAAACAAAAGGGTAAAACAAATCAGGTTTCGAGGCAACCGTGTTTTCGACCCGGCGGCTACTGATCTTCTTCCAAAGCCTGCTGGCATTTGACGCAATACAAAGCAAAAGGCAACGCCAGCAGCCGCTTTGTCGGGATCTCAACTCCACATTCCTGGCACTTTCCGTAATCCCCGGCCTCGATCCGCGCCAGTGCCGCATTGACCTTCTCCAGACTGGCCCTGGCATTGGTGGCGATTAGGGAACCGAATTCCCGTTCAATCAATTCAGTCGCCTGATCTACTTCATCCATGCTGTCCCGGCCGCTTTCGACCTCACCGTCCTGGGCCTGTACCAGGCGGTTCAGTTCTTCGCGAAGCCCAAGCAATCTCCGTCCAAAACGCTTCTCATCTCGCGCATCCATTTCTTCCTCGCTTTAGCGGTGGTATGCATGGCCCTTGATAATGGAAAGGGCACGATACAACTGCTCAAGAAATATCACGCGGAACAAGTCGTGAGGAAAAGTCATGGGTGAAAAAGAAAGGAAATCATCCGCCCTCTTGCGGACATCTTCAGCCAGTCCGGCGCGGCCACCCATGACAAACACCAGTTTGCCGCCGACCCGGGACATGCAGCCTGCCAGAAATTCGGCGAATCCCTGGGAATCAAGGCTGCGCCCGCAAGCATCAAGGCCGACCACGTAATCCTGGCGAGACAGGGTTTGCAGCATCTGTTCCCCTTCCCTTTTCCGCAACAACTGATCGTTCGCGGATTTTTGTTCCCTCAGATTTTTGAGTGTGAATTTTACATAAAATTCAATGCGTTGTAAATACTTTTTTTCCAGGACGGCCAGTTCCTTGAATTTCTGCCGCCCCGGTACCAGGAAGTCAACTTGATTCATAGCGTTTCAAGCGGTTGTAAAGGGATTTGCGCGAGATCCCGAGTATCCGCGCCACGGTTGTGCGGTGGGGATAGCGGCGCATCAAATAACGGATGTATTCTTCTTCCAATTTTTCCAGGCTCCATTCCCGGGCACAGGCCAGCTCCAGCAAAGTGGTCCCGTCATGGACCAGGTGCTCGATTCGTTCATCCGTCAACATCCCGCCAAAGATGCGGGCGGATTCAACCAGGTTCTGGAGTTCGCGGATATTGCCCGGCCAGGGATAATCCCGTAAGCGCCGCCGCCCATCAGCGGTCAAGCGTACTTCAACCCCGAACCTCCGCGCAAAGTGCAGCAGCAGGGAACGAATATCCTCCGGTCGCTCACGCAGGGGTGGTACGGGAACTGTCAGGGTGGAAATGCGGTAGAAAAGGTCGGACCTGAAAATACCTTCACGCACCCGTTTTTCAATATCCATGTCCGCGCTGAATACAAAACGCGCGGTTACCATGCGTTCACGGACATCTCCCAATGAATAATATCTGCGACCTTCTATGATTCGCAACAACTTGGCCTGGATTCCCAAACTGAGCAAATCGATGCGGTTTAAAAACAAGGTGCCGTTTCCCGCCGCGGCCCATTTCCCGCTGAAATCGTGTTCCGCACCGGTAAACGCCCCCCGGCGATATCCGAACCATTCGCTTTCCAACAGGGTCTCCGGCACATCCCCACAGTGCAGGTTCAGGAATGGATGACCACCGCTGACGGTGTGAAGATACTCCGCCCAAACGTCCTTTCCAGTACCCGTTTCTCCAGTCAGCAGCACCGGTGTTTTGAGTAAAGCGGCGCGGTCCAGGAGGCGCCGCACCTCCAGGGAAGCGGGATCGGTTAAGTGGTCAACCGAGACAAAATCGGTAGTGTTTGGCATCCATCCAGAGTTTTTCCAAGGCAAACTTGCGTCGGTTCTGCGCGGTAAAAACATGCACCACGAAATCAAAGTAATCAAGCAGAATCCACTCGGCCGCTGCTTCTCCCTCTGTATTGGACGCTTTCAGGCGATGAATCCTCCGCAGCCGGCGTTTTACTTCGTCGGCCACGGCCAGGTTCTGCCGCGCACTGTTTCCGTGGGCAATCACCATGTAATCGGTCACATCACTGATGTCCTTTATCTTTAAGACAACGACATCGTGAGCCTGCTTGTCCAGCATGGCACGTACCGCGTCTTTGACTTCAGCCGGAATGCGCCGGCGCTTCAGGTCTTCCAGAACGGCTTGATAGGCTTCACTCTCCATATAGGCCTTTTTCCTCCATTACGTTCTCTACACAAGGGTCCAGCATTTCCACCGCTTCAGGGCCGCCACGGCGCCAGCGCCGGATCCGGGTCGAAGAGAACGGCAGGGTCTCGGAATCATAAACCAGAACGTTCACGCCCGGCGGATCATGAAAACGCAACGGGTACATGCGCATGGGAACACCTTCCGCGCGCAACAGGGAACGCAACCCGTCCAGGTGACCCGCCTTCCGCAACACCACGATAAACACGATGGTTTGCAACAGGCGCCGCCATTCCTTCCATGTTGGAATATCCAGAAATCCCTCGCTGCCGGAAATAAAAAAAAAGCGATCCCGGGGATACCGGCGTTGCAGCCGTTCCACCGTGTCAATTGAATAGGAACGCCCCTGACGGTGCATTTCGATATCTGATGCCCAAAATTGCGGGTAGGGGGCCAATGCGGCCCGCAGCATCTCTAACCGGGCTTCTGCATCCGCCACGTTTTTACGGCTTTTGTGTGGCGGGTGGGCGCTCAAAACATAAAGAATCCGGTCCAGGCGGAAAGTCTTTTGCGCGCGGATTCCCAGGTCCACGTGCCCCCGGTGGACAGGATTAAAAGTACCTCCCAGCAGCCCGATGTCACGACTCATGATACAATCCGAAAAGCCGGGCTTTCAACATCTCCAGGTTCCACTCCCGCAGCGCCGATATTTCCAGGTACGGCAATCCCTGTTGCTCGCAATACTCCCGCAAGCGATCCGCGCCGTTCCGCCCCGTATGGGAGTCGAGCAGATCCGCTTTATTGCCCACCACGATGGCGCGTTTCCGTAACAGACGCGGATCATGCGCCGCCAACTCGCCTTGCAGCATACGTAGCGTTTCGATTGGATCACCTTCGGTGTAGGCCGACACATCGATAAGGTACAGCAAAACCCGATTTCGTTCAATGTGACGCAGGAAGCTGAGTCCCATCCCCTCGCCGCGATGTGCCCCGGATATGATGCCGGGAATATCAGCCACCACCAGGCTGTCGTAACCGTGATATGCCACCCCCAGGTTCGGCGTTAACGTGGTAAAGGGATAATCCGCAATACGGGGGCGGGCGCTACTGATTCTGGAAATCAGGGTGGATTTGCCGGCATTTGGAAGGCCCACCAGACCGGCGAATGCGATCAGTTTCAACTCCAGGACCACGGTGATCGATTCTCCCGGGAGTCCCTTGTCCGCCCGCCTTGGCGCCTGGTTGACCGACGATTTAAAGCGGAAATTTCCTCGACCCCCCTTTCCTCCCCGAGCCAGCTCAAACTCCATGCCCGAAGTAGAAAAATCCACGATCAGGCGCTCTTCAGGATGGGTCTTGATTACGGTTCCCGGAGGAACGGAAATCCGCTCATTCGCTCCACTCCGCCCCGTCCGGCGATTGCCGCTGCCGGGGGCACCATTGGCGGCGCGTATGGCATGACAACGGGTGAAGTCCACCAGCGAATGCACCTGGGGATCACTGACAAGGATGACGCTTCCTCCTTTGCCACCGTCACCGCCGTCCGGTCCTCCCCGGGGAATGTACTTCTCGCGGCGAAAACTGACACAGCCGTCCCCGCCGCGCCCGGCATGAAAAGTGATTAGAGCGCGGTCAACGAACATAGTAGGGGAAAACAATGACAAAGGGTGGAACCGGAAACAGGCTCCAGGAAAAACCGCTTAATTGGGTACCACCTCGACGAATTTACGCTTGTTGCGGGTAATGAACCGAACCGTGCCGGTTACCAGGGCGAACAGAGTGTCATCCCGGCCCACACCCACATTGTCTCCGGCCTTGATCCGTGTTCCCCGCTGACGCACGATAATGGATCCCGCCGGAATGCTCTCTCCGCCGAAACACTTGACTCCGAGGCGTTTGGACTCACTGTCCCGCCCGTTCCTGGCACTACCGCCGGATTTTTTATGTGCCATCAGTTATTCTCCTTGCCTGAATCTTTCTTGCCCGTTGTTTTATCCGCCGGAGTTTTAGCGGAGGCGGGTGCCTTTTTGGGGGCGGCCTTCTTCGCCGTCACAGGCTTCTTTTCAGTTGCCTTGGGCGCCGCCTTCCCGGCAGCCGTCGTTTTCTTTGCCGCCGTCTTGGGCGCTGTAGCTTTAGCGGAAAGATCAGCTTTAGCAGAAACGGAAGCAGGTTTATCCGCCGCAGCCTTGGCGAAGGCGGGATTAATCTCGATGCGTTCGATGGTGATGCGGTGCAATTGCTGGCGATGCCCCTTGAGACGCTTGTATCCTTTCTTGGACTTTTTCTTGAACACAATCACTTTGGGGGATTTGAACTCGTCCACGATGCGCGCGTGGATGACTCCATTCGTCACATAAGGCTGCCCGAGGTGGAGTTTCTCATCCTGGATCAGCAAGACGCTGTCAAATACCACCCGCTTTTCCTTGTCTATTCTGGCCTCATCGATGATTTCCACTTCGAGAACTTCACCCTCGGCCACTCTATACTGCTTGCCACCGGTCTCAAGAATCGCAAACATGGGTTCTGACTCCTATTCAAAAATACACACCCTTATATCACAAAGAGGCTGATCAAGTCAAACCATCTGCTCCTCTGATCAAGGCTCCGGGCACAATGTTTCAATTTTTCTTGACCCGGCCGGCATGGTATAATCCCCCACCTGTCATGCCGCTAGCTGAAATCGTTCTCATCGCCCTGGGATTGTCAATGGACGCGTTTGCCGTTTCCGTGGCTGCGGGACTCTCCTTGCAACGCAACTGTTTTCCTCATGCGCTGCAACGAGGCGTGGTCTTCGGCCTGTTCCAAGCGGGAATGCCGGTTCTGGGATGGTTCGGCGGCATGGGGTTCCGTCCCGTCATGGCCCCGTTGGACCATTGGATCGCCTTCGGACTCCTGGTGTTTATCGGACTGCATATGATTGCATCTTCATGGAAACCCGCGGGTTATCAAAAACCCGGCGGTGGATTCGGCCAACTCGTCATACTGGGAATCGCCACCAGTATCGATGCCCTGGCCATCGGATTGACCTTTGCCTTACTGGGGGTCGACATACTCTTTCCGGTCCTGATTATCGGCGCAATCACCTTTTTCATGTCATTTGGCGGTATTTACCTGGGGCAACGCGTGGGCAGACTCTTTGCCCGCAGGGTCGAAGCCCTTGGTGGGCTGATCCTTATCTTTATCGGCCTGCGCATCCTGGTCAAGCATCTGGTTGAGGGGATATGAAAAGAGTTGGAGAGAAGGAAACTTTAGACTTTTCACTTCAATCCAGTGATAGAAACTCTACGGACTCGTGATGAGAACTTCCCGGGACTTGTGATAAAAACGCATTGCATAGCCTTCAGGCTGGTATCATCACAGCGCTTAGAGGCGCATCATCACAGTTCGGACAGGCATTCCAAGCCGACCTGCCAGGCCGGATTCCTCATCACTGACACTCCATAGTGCCATTACAGGGCTTTTACTTTCGACTTTTCACTTTTCTCTTTCGACTTTCGACCAGACTGTTGTCATCTACAGGGCGCAGGCCGCCGTATTGCAAATAGCCGGAATCGACGATCCGGCGCACGCGGGAGCTAACATGGGCGGTTTTGTAGAAGTGAGAAGGTTCGGTATCGTGATCACCCTGATGGCGGCGTTTTTTTTCTCTGCGCTTAGGGCCCAAGACGAAGTCGTTGAACGGGTCGGGATTCTAAACCGTGAAGTAGTGGTGCGAGTGTTTGCCGGCGATGACCCGGTCTCCGGGCTGACGCGCCAGGACTTTTCCGTATTTGAAGACGGCCGGCCGGTCCCCATCACCAGTTTTCGCGAAATCCGCCGCGCCCTTTCACCGGAGATGAAATTCGGACCGGAAACGGCGGTGAGCAAGCGGGGACGGCTTTTTCTCTTCCTTTTATGGTGGAACGAGGAAAGCCGCAATTGGCCGCAGACCTGGTCCTATTTTATTGAGCACATTTTCCGTCCCGGGGACCAGGTTATTCTCAGCAGTGACCGGCACGTGATTCAGATCAATTCCCCGGCAGAGGAAAAAGAAAAACTGACCGCTTTTTTTCATGATCTATCCAGCCATCTAAAGCAAAGAAAAGTTGAAAAAATCCATCAGACTGCCATGTTGGAGCAGAGTGTGAAAAACTTTCATGAAGCCCTGCTGGAAAACGCGGAAAAAAAGGCGGCATTCAAAACTCCGGAGCAGGCATTGCGCAATGAATTCAAAAACCGCTACGGCGGCATCCTGGACGACTACCGCCTGACCCGCCTGCGCGCACAACCCGCCATGTTGCAGCGCCTGGCCGCGGCATTGCGGGCCGTGGACGGGGAAAAATGGGCCTTGCTCTTCATGCATAACGAACGCCTGCCCATGATCCATGTCAAGAGCCGCCTCTTTCTGGACGCTCCCATGAGTCATGAAACCTCGGCGGAACTGAAGCGTTTCGTCGATGATTGTGACAAAAAGATGCGCATGGCCACGGACATGGCCGTTCAGGCCCGGGACCTGATGTCTCTTTTCATTGGCGCCGGGGCGACTTTTCACCTCTTTCTCAGCGATGTCGCCAGTGAAAGCCCCGATACCACGCATTTGCGCTGGATGCCCGTGTTTTCATCGTGGGAATCCGCTTTTCGCAAAATCGCCTCAGACACCGGCGGCGACGTGCAAAACACCACCCGGTTGAGAACCGCGCTGGAAGAGGCGGCATCCAGGCCGGACATCCACTACGTACTTACCTACAAACCGGCTGTTCCCTCTCGCAACCCCGAAGTGAAAATCCAGTTGGCTCAACCGGGCCTGGAAGCGGTCTATGCCCGCAAACTGGCGGCCCGGGAAATTCGCCCCCTGAAGATTTCCGACCCCGTTTTCAATAAAGGTCAACTGCGTTTTGAGCTCGCCGACTATCTTCAGGAAACAACAGAATCCGGCGAACTCAATGGAGATATCCATATCACGGTTCGCGCGGAATCGAATGGCAGAGAATCCCTGGAGTACACAGAGATTTTGTCTCCCCATGGCGAGGCGGTCATGGTGGAAATTAAGATGAACTTTCCTGAACCGGGCGATTATCTCGTCAGCGTGGCGGCCCAAGACCGCTTGTCCGGGAACAGCACCCGGAGCTACACCCGGGTTCGCATTGCCTCACCGCAGGCGGAATCCCGGAAGCTCATGGAAAAAGAGCCCATGGACCCGCGATTGAAAGCGGTGATGGACAAGGCTGCCGATTATTGCAGGCGGCTGCAGCGCGCTGCGTTCCGCTTTACCTGTACCGAATGGGTGGATGAAACCACATTGGAGCAAAATCCCCTCAACCGACGGGTGGAAAAAGTGGACCGCCATTGGCGTTATGACTACCAGGTGGTGGGAGAGGGCGCCGTTTCCGAACAACGCCGGCTGGTACGCGAAGGACACAAACGGGTCAATATCCCGAACTCGGATCTCCCCACGCGTTTTGCCTCGCAATACTCCGTATTCATGCCCGTCACTCTCCTGGGAACACTGAATCGACCGGCCTACAACTACCGGTTGATCGACAGCGAACGCCTGCAAAAGCGGAATTGCGCCGTGGTTGAGGTGACTCCACTACAGAAAATAAAGGGGCCTCTTGCCCAGGGAAGAGTCTGGGTGGATGTGGATAACGGATCGGTGCTGAAAATCGAGATGCATCCCCGTGGCGTGCACGGCAGCGAGGCCCTTGAGGCGGCGGCGGAAAAGATGTCCGCCAAACTCGACCTGAACGTGGTTCACTGGTATCTGGAAGAACGCCATGGGCTACGCTTCCCTTCCAAAACCGAGTTTTCCGAAAGTTACGTGTTCGACAAGCGCGTGGGTACGCGCAGTACGCTCATACCGTATGCGAGTGAAACCCATGGCGGCAGGGCCACAACCGTGGTTATCCCGTTCCTGGAGACCCGGCATCGCCGCGTGGAATTCTACCGTTTGACCCAGGAGTACAAAGACTACCGTTACTTCGAAGTTGAGAGCAGTGTAAAAGAACTGAACCCGGATATCTCTGAATAATCCGGGCGGACCGCTCCGGCTTACTGGTGGAAGGGTTCGAAGTTGAGGAAATCCG
>DSBM01000011.1 GCA_011049425.1 Candidatus Aminicenantes bacterium | reverse complement strand
GCTGATTTTGATGCCCTTGCTGTTGCTGGCAATAGTGATGGCATCGGTTTCCGCATCAGACGGTTTCTATACAAACGCGCTCGAGGAAGGGCGTACGCTTTTCAGGGAAGCCCGTTATAAAGAAGCGTTGGAGCGCTTGGAATTTGCCGCGTTCGGCTTGCTGAATAACCCCGAACTCATGCGCCGGGTACGTGGGTATTCCGCCCTGACCCTGTTTCAATTGGGCCGTTTCGACGATGCCCGAAAGGAACTGGAGTTTCTGGAAAGTGATCCACGCGATATGGAACCCGATTCGGCCGGGATTGATCCCGCGGACACGGCTTTGTTCCGGGTTATGATGCGCACAATGTATCCTGAGAAAGATACCGGAGCGAATACGGGAACCCGGCGCTCTTTTGAACTGGTGTTCCAGGATGCCTTTGAAGCGGCGCAGCGGGAAAACTGGCCGCGGGTGGAAGAAGGCATAGCCAAATTGGATAACCTGGTTGCCGAAGACCCGCGCGTGGCCATGTTGAAGGGAATGACGAACTTCAACCAGGGGCGTTTCAAGGAGGCTTTTCGAGAATTGACATCAGTTCGTGAAGGCATTCAACCCGAATTCAGTGACCGCCTGCTTTTTTTCCTTGTGCGTGCGAGTGAACGGGTAGGGGAATACGAGCAGGCTCGCCGCGCTTATAAAGACATAAAAGATGAAAAAATCCGCCAAAGCCTGGAACCGGTCATGCGGGCAGTTCTGGAAAGGCGCGAACGTGACGTGGCCGCGTTGGCGCGGGACTTTAACCGCTCCTTAATGAAAAAACTGGTGGATCAATTTCCCGGCGACGATGCCCTGGCCCTTGATATCTGGACGGAAGCAAGCGAAAATCAAACGTTGGCAAATACGAAAATGGAGTCGTTGGCCATGGCGCTGGCGCGCTTCGATGAGGCGGTTGACCGCCGGTTTTTCCTCCAGGTCGCGGCCTGGCTGGAATCAATCAAACGCGTTCCCCAGGCGGTTAAGTTTCTGGAGAAGTCGCGTTTCGCCAGGGAGTTTTCCGCCGCGAACGTAGATTTGTTGTATCAATTGGGACGCCTGCAAGGCGTTCTGGGCGAATCCGCGCGCGCCCGTGAACTGATGCGCCGCATTCTTACGCTTCAGCCGAACCATCAGCCCGCGCGCGATTATGTGGATAATATGAAAAATTCGAAAGCAAGGTAAGGCCCTGTGAAAGGAGGGAGTTCATGACGAAATCAGGCAAAGCAATGAAAGCATGGATGGTAACCGCTGTATGTCTGGGCCTGGTATGGCCGGCCGTTGCAATCGCCCAGACCCAGTCGGATGAAGGCGTAATCACCGGAGTGGTTTATCAGAAAGACAAGGAAACTCCGCTGGAGAAAGCCAGGGTGCGTTTGCAGTCGGTAAAAAAGCAGGAAAAAAAGAAAACTTATACCTCCCAGCCCACGAACGAAAACGGCCTGTATGCCCTGAGTGGTATTCCAGAGGGGCGCTACAAGGTGATCGTGATTTCGAAGGGCGGGCGCAAACTCAAAACCCGCACAGTGGTGAACATCACGGCCGGCACGTCCCTGGAACGCGATTTTCATGTGAAGGCGCGCAAGGGCTTTTTCGGCAATTGTACGCCCTGCGGAATTTCACTTGTTTTAATCGGTTTGCTGTTTTTGTTGTGATTCAATGGTATAATGATGCCATTGGAAAGGAATTGTTAGGAGAGGACGGATGAACCAGATCAAGGCAATGAGCAAGTTGACGCCTTTCGCGATAACCATAGTCGCCATTCTGCTGGTTTTTCCCGCCTTGGCACCGGCCCAGGCGGAAAACTTCGGCGGCGTGGGGGGATTCATTTATGATGGGGACGGCGAGTCGCCGATCAAAGAGGCCAGGGTGATTCTCAAACCTGTTGATGAAAACGGGGATGAGTTTCAATCCGAACCCACGGGCGATACCGGCGCTTACCAGATATCCGGGCTTTTGCCGGGCAATTACATAGCCGCGGTTCGCGTCAAATCCGGCAAGGTGTACACGACCCTGAGCGTGGTCAAGATCACCGCCGGCAAGCGCTTGATCCGCTCTTTTTACCTTACGCCGGAGCGGCCCCTGGCCATGCTGTGGAAGAACCCCTGCGGCATTGCCCTGATCCTTTCCGGAACAGCGGTGATCACCAAGCTGGTCACAGATGAACCCAAAGAAGTAAGTCCGACCACCCTGTAGACATCAAGCATCCGGATCCAGAGTATTCTCTTTATCTTTGCATTGAAAGTTTTTTTGAAATCGGTGAATGAGTAAGGTTAAACCCTCACCTTTTGGATGGACACTGCTGTTGATTTTTCTGGCAACAGGCATTCAGGTTCGCGGCGCCGATTTTTTCAAAGAGCGGGAAGCCGCGTTGAAAACGGGCCGTTTTCAGTTGGGACCGTTCCAGGTTTTTCCCCAATTCACCCTTGAAAACCTCGGCTACACGGACAATATTTACGGCTACAATGTAGAATCCCAGCCCGGATGGATGGCGGACCTGGGACTTCGTGTTAAAGCCGTAGCGGTCGCGGGCAGCCGACTCGTTTTCATATTTAATGGTCATCCTTATTACTCTTATTTCTCCGCCGTAGATACGGAACGGGCTTTTAATTATTCACTTAATGGTAAGATTTTTACCTACCTGGCCGGCTTGCATCTCATGTACAGCCTGAACTATGACAGCCTGCGGTGGCGTCCAAACTACGAATTCGCGGCACGCGTGCGCAGTTATGCAACCACACATCTTGTGGAAGCGGATATCGGCAATCATACCGCCCTTTTCTTGACCCTTTATGCCGGATATTCCAAAGTGGACTACACAGACACTGGCTTCATGGAACGTTTCAAACCAGGCATTACGCTGGATCACAACGAACGTGATGCCGGAATCAAACTCAATCTGCCCGTGTTTACCGCCACGCTGTTGTCACTGGAAGTGAATCTGCGCCAATACCGTTTTGATTATTCGCAGAACCGGAACGGAAAGGATTTGACCTCTACCCTGAACATCCATTTTCCCGAAATCGGCCATTTGACCGGAAATGCTTCGTTGGGTTACAAGCGCTATATTCCCGATACCCCTGGGTATGCTGAATTTGATACATTTTACGGATCAGGAGCTATTATCTATCGCCTGTTACGGCGCTGGCGCTTGCAGGTTTCCTATACCCTTGACAACCGCTTTTCTTTTTATCGTCCGGAATACTTCTATAATGAACGCATGGTTCAAGCCGGGCTGGACTATTACATGTCCCGCAATATGCGCGTTGGCTTCGGGTATCGCACGGGAAGGCACGATTATCGACAATTGTCGGATGGCACGCTTGAGTTTAGTGACAACTATCAGCAATACGAGGCCCGGGTCGTGTTTCGCCTGGCGAAAACCACGGGAATCGGTTTGAGTTTCCGCCGTGAGGAGTGGGATTCCCAGCGCCTGGACCTGCAACGCGGTTATTACTTTATCGGAGGCTATGTCACCCATGACTTCTAAATCGGTTTTCATAATAAGCATCACTCTTTTTTTGACTGCAATCTTGACGAGCCAGGCCAACAATATCTCGCAGAACAGCGAAGATGATTACAGGGTCGGCCCCCAGGACCTGCTGGAAATCAAGGTGTTCGAGGTCCCTGAACTGAACATCACCACCCGCGTGGCCGAAAACGGCACCATCGCCCTGCCCTTGTTGGGGGTTGTCGAAGTGGAGGGACTGACCCGGCGCGGCGTGGAAGAAAAACTGGCCAAGTTGCTGGAAGAGAGTTACCTCAAGAACGCCCAGGTCACGGTTTTTATCCAGGAGTACGAGAGCCGCATGGTTTCGGTAATGGGCGCGGTGAAAAACCCGGGCAACTACAAGTTACTGGGTTCCATGACCCTGATGCAGTTGCTCAGCCGTGCCGGCGGCCTGTCCGGTGATATGGGGGACAAAATCATCGTGATCCGCACTTTCCCCGGCGGAAAAACTGCGTCCATTTCTATCGACCTGGACGGACTGATGCTTCGGGGCGATCCCAAGCTCAACATCCCCCTTATGGACAACGACATCGTCAACGTGCCGATCGAGCGCAAGTACGACGTATACGTGTTCGGCCAGGTGGAAAAGCCCGGAAACATCCAGATGACACGCGGCACGGGCATGACACTGATGAAGGCAATCGCCCAGGCCGGCGGCTTTACCCAGCGCGCGCGCCGGGGATCGGTGAGCATCACCCGCACAGTGGATGGCGAAGAAAAAAAGATCACGGTCAACGTTAAAAAGATTTTGCGGGGAAAAGAAAAGGATTTTCAGCTCGAACCCCATGATGTCGTGTTTGTGCCCGAGAGTTTGCTTTAGAGTTGAAAAGTTGAAAAGGGAAGAAGTAGAAAAAGTGGTAAGGGCGATCGGCATGAGGCAAGAGGCGATGGGCAAGGGGCAATAGGCGAGGGGCGAGTTTCAAATCCGCCCAGGACAAATACAGTTGACGATGTAG
>DSBM01000010.1 GCA_011049425.1 Candidatus Aminicenantes bacterium | reverse complement strand
GGCATCATTTTACCTTCGGCCGTCCTGCCTCAGCCCATGGGGCCCCGGAACCTGCCGTTTGCGTTCGCTTATGCTTTATGCCCTGCGGGTATGTATGCCCTCTGGGTACTCATCACAACAATTCCTCGCTCATCATCTATGCGGATTTACCCACACAAAATGGAAGAGAACCGAAAGTTGGAAAGGGAAGAAGTATATAGAGTTTGGGGGTTGGCCGGTCGGTCGCCCGTACTTAAAAAGAAGGTATCAGGTGACAAAAGGCGGTTAGACATTTGCCATCCGTCGATTTTGGGGATGCCCCCATTTTTGCATCACAGCGCTTATAAGCGCATCATCACAGTTCGGACAGGCATTTTGAGCTGAGCTGCATGGCCGGGTACCTCATCACTGACACTCCTTAGTGCCATCACGAGGCTTTGTCTGTTTCCCTTTCGACTTTTCACTCTTGTGCCCTCTGGGTATCAAACTTTCGACTCAGGCTCCCGCCCATTGTCACTCGCCGTCAGCCATTCGCCTTTTGCCTATTGGCCTTTGCTCTTCCCATCAGCCATAAAGCAAGAAAAGCCAGCAATCCAATGCTGTATTCCCAGGCCTGGGTGGTGATATGAATCACCAGGGCGGTGAGGCGCAAATCAGCCTGGGAAGAGCCCAGGCCGCGGAAAACCAGTTCGAACGCCATTTCCCAGGTACCGAATCCCCCGGCTCCTTGAATGGGCAGGAGGGCGGACATCTCGGTGCCGGCAAGGCCGAGAGAAAAGTGTGAGAATGCGGCTGGATTCCGCTCCACCGGGACAAGGGCGCAGAATAATATGAAAACGGACACATATTTGGCCAGGCGAATGGCCAGGCTGATGGCAAGTAACTGGAGCCGCTCCCTGCCTGCGGTGTGGGCGTCCAGGTAGGTAGAGAGGGTGAGAGCGGTCTTGTGCAAACGGGTCCGGGATCTGATGAATGGTCGGTTCAGCAGGCGTCGCAAAATAGGCGCCGGTGCGATGATGAGAATCAACGACAGCAGAAACAGAATGCCCATGCCGGTAATGATAAATCCCCGCCACGGTCCCGGCGGCGGAAAGAACAGTATCAGTCCTCCCAGCATCAGCGAGAGTGCGAGCACATCGTAAAAAACCGAGATTACGAAACTGGCTCCGCCTTCTTCCAGGGAGAGCCCGCGCCGTTTGGTCAGGGCCGTATAGAAAGCCAGGGAAGCGGTCCGTGCCGGCAGCAAATCGACGGCGAAATTGCGCACCAGGGTGATGAGCAACATCTCGCCCATGCCCAGTTTGTGCGCAATCAGGATGCGGTATTTGAGGGCACGCAGCCACGTTCCAAACAGCCAGAGGGCGATAAAGCCCAGCACCGCCGAGGCCGGCAGGCGGGCAAAAGCGCTTTTGATATCCGTCAAGGTGATGTGACTGAAAAAAAACCAGGCGATTAACGCCGTGATCGCCAGGGGGAGAAAGACACGGATCAGCAGGCGCTTCATGGATTCCCCCATTCTCCCCAGACGGGTTTGTAATCCGTTGCCGGGTGGTTGGTGATGGTCCAGGTGCGGCGCGTGGCGATTTCCACAATACACAGGTCGTAGTTGCCGTCATACAGCTGCGGTCCCGAAGCGTAAACGATATGACGGTCATCCACAGAAAAAGCGGGATAATAGTCGTGACGGTCACCGTCGACGGTCAAGCGCGTGGGCGAAAATTCGGCCGCGGGAGTAAGGATGATATCTCCCCGTTTGTCGAATTTGTGCGATACGAAGGCAACGTATTCTCCGGAGTGGGAGTATTTGGCCCGGCAACCGCCGTAACCCGGGGTGAAAACGGATTCTTTTCCATCGGACAGGTCGATGCGCAAGAGGTCCCAACCCATGTGGCGGTGACCGGTTGCCAGCAGGATGTTCCCATCCGGGGAAACCGTAGGCACCGCGGTACGGTGCCTGCCGCTTGTCACGGCTTCCACCTTTTTCTTTTCAAGGTGAAAACGAAAAACCTGTTCTTTCCCATCCACCAAGCGATCAAAATAGATGTACTTCCCGTCCAGGGTCCACCAGGGAGAGCGGTCCCGGGTGGGGGAGGCAAACAATTTCTCTATGCGACCGGAGCGGTCGATGGTATGGATCTCAAAACGTCCGCTTCGGTCGGATTCAAACGCAATGCGATCAAATGTGGGCGAAAAGCTGGGGAAGCCGTCCCGGGCGGGAGATCTTGTCAGGCGGCGCACGCCGTCGGTATTCATCAGATAGATGTCGAAATTGCCGTCGCGGTTGGATTCAAATGCGATTGTGCCCCTCATATTATCCGGCAGGCGCTCCTTTTCGGGAGCATTTTGTTGTCCCGTGAGAAAGACGCGGGCTTCGCGAAAAAGGAAGTCTCCCAGTGCACTGTATCCTTGCGGGGTGGGATGGACGCCGGACATCAGTTCGATCCGCTGCCTGAAAAAGCCATGAACATCCGCCAGGTGAAGGCGGCGTTGCCGGGCCAATTGCCGGATGGCGGGGTTGATCTCTTTTTCGACCCGGCGTTGGGAGCTCTGGTTGAAAACCTCCAGGGAGGGTTCTGGAATGGGTGGAACCGTGGCCAGTATCACCGCCGGTGTGGTGGTGTCGGGGTTGTGGTGGGCGGCGATGCGATCCAGGATGGCGTGCATGTTTTTCACAAACAGCGGTGTGGGAGTGTGGTCGCCGTCCACCCGCGCGTCATTGGTGCCCAGCATCAACACGACGAGGTGGGGATTCGTGCGTTCCAGTAAACCGGTTTCACGCATCCAGCGCAGGTATTCCCCGGAGGTGTTTCCGGGGCGCGCCGCGGAAGTCACTTCTATGGGAGCCCGGGATTCCCGGAAACGATCGGTCATGTGCGCGGTGTAGTCTCCGTAGTCGCTGGCCGTGATGCTGTCTCCCATGCACAGGATGTGGGTGATCGCCGGGGCTGGATGCAGTTTCTGATAGGCGAACCATCCTCCAACGCCGGCCAGCACAAGCAACGGAGCCAGTATGGCAACGGTTCTTTTGTACTTCATGATACGGATGATAACGGAATGCCCATGAGAACTCAACCCTTCTGGTATTATCTTTGGGGTTTGCGTGCGATCACCAGAGTGGCGTAGCCGGTTTTAAAGGGCAACAGCAGGTCCAGGCGCGTGATCAGGCGCACCAGGGGGTAAACAAAACGGGTGTACAAGCGGTAGAGGCCGCTATGGCTGTCCAGGTCTGTGGCGGATGATGGAGAGATGGCGCCCGAATGCAGGCGGCTGCGTTTGACCCGGTTCAGGCGGGTGAATGCCACGTTGAGCAGGAACTCGCATAATTCGGTAAAGAATTTGGCGTAGGTTGTAGCGCGGGTTACGGTGAATCCGTTTGTTTCCAGAAGAATCGAAAGATCCTTCAGCGAATAGCCCTCCCGCACATGGCCGTAGATTTCGGGTTTCATTCCGGCCAGGCGTTTCAGGCGGTTGATGAGAAAAATTTTTCCGCTGATAGGGGTGGAAACCACCACTTCGCCCCCGGGGCGCAAAACACGGAAAATCTCTTTCACCATCTCCTCGTCGTGGTGCAAGTGCTCCAGAATGTCGAGAGCCATGGCCAAGTCAATGCTTTCTGTGTCGATGGGCAGCAACGACTCGCCCATCTGGAAAAGCATGTTGCCCAGAACGGGCCGGGCGCTGAGCAGGTTCTCCATGTCCAGGTCGCCATGAACCCATTCGCCGCCACGTTGTTTCAGGAAATGGGAGACCGCCCCATTCGAGCAGCCAAGATCGAAAATTTTTTGATTTGAAAAACCCACCAGCCGCGAAACCAGGCGGACCTTATCTTTTTTCATCAGGCTGTGGCGGTACAGGCGTATCTGCCAGGGCTCCATCCGGAGACTATACGGTATCCGGGGTACCAGTTCAACCCCGGGTGATCTGGAGGAATCAGATCGCGATAATTTCGTAACCTTCCTCTAACTGGGTGGCGAAAGATGGATGGCCTGACATTTCATCCAGGACGGGCAAACCGATCCGTTCCGCGGAGGCCAGGCCACCTGTTTTGGCCGCGCAGGCGCGGCAAACTCCGAAAATCACCCCGGCTTCAAGCGCACGGCGGAACAGCCCTCCCCAATTCGATTCGTTTTTTTCCAATCTGGTCAACAAAGCGGTGGCGCCGCCCTCGATGATCAGGCGCGCGTCAAATCCCCGGTCCAGCAATTCTACGGAATTGAGCAGGGCATGGGCGAAAGCGGTCATATCTCCGCTGAACGCGAAAATCGCTATGCGTTTCATGCGCGTATCTCCTGTTACTCATGGTACAAGCGTGTCCACGTGAAATCAAGTGTAGGCAAGACTGTTGGCCTGCGCAACCATGCACGCGCCGGCAATGGCTTGGCGGAACAGCGATCAACTTGACGCGGATGATCACCATGCAACCGGGTTCCTACTTCAAAAAAGCAGGAATCGGGTGTCAGAAATTGGTGTGTGAGACAAAGCTCATGGGCGGCTTTTTTCAAAATTTGACGGGAAAATATCAGAAACGGGTGGCATTGTCGTGTCAATTGCGGTAAAATACCACATTGCCGTGGGTTCCGCCGGGTGCACCCGGGGAGCGCACGCCGCATTCCAATCACCGATCATGCCGGAAGCGGCTGAGGTGAAGAGAGGAAATGACCTCGATGAGCGATCACAAGAGAATCTTAGTTACCGGAGGGGCGGGTTTTATCGGCAGCCATCTCTGCGGCAGGTTGATTCATGCCGGCAACCGCGTCACGGTTATCGACAACCTGTCAACCGGACGATTGGAGAATATCCGGGAACTCATGGAGCATCCTCGGTTCCAATTCTTCAGAAACGACATTATGAACGAGGGTTTGATGGACCATCTCGTGCGCGAATGCGACGAGATTTACCATCTGGCCGCCATAGTCGGTGTCAAGAACATCGTGGATGATCCGGTCAGAACATTGAGAACCATTATTGTGGGAACGGATATCGTGCTGCAACTCGCGCACCGTCACGACAAAAAGAAAGTATTACTGACCAGTACTTCCGAAGTGTATGGGAAAAGTCCCAATACCCCGTTTTCCGAAGAAGATGACCGGGTACTGGGGCCCACCACGCGTTCCCGCTGGAGTTACAGTTCCGCCAAGGCGGTCGATGAGTACATGGGGCTGGCCTACCACAAAACCCAGGGACTTCCGGTGATTATTGGCCGGTTGTTTAATACGGTGGGGCCCAAGCAGACCGGCCAGTATGGAATGGTGCTTCCGCGGTTTGTGCGCCAGGCTCTCGCCGGCGAGCCGATTACCGTATACGGGGACGGAAGCCAGACGCGCACCTTGTGTTACGTGGATGACGTAATCGACGCGATTACGGCGCTCATGCAGCATCGCGAATCGCCGGGCGGAATTTTCAATATCGGCACCGAGGAAGAAATCACCATAATGAACCTGGCCGAAAGGGTCAAGTCCATTCTGAAATCCTCTTCTGAAATCGTGGTGATTCCCTATGAAAAGGCGTATGAAGAAGGTTTTGAAGACATGATGCGGCGCGCCCCGGATATAGCCAAGATTCGCCGAACCATTGGCTGGACGCCGAAATACCGGCTTGATGAAATTATCCGCAAAGTGGCGGAGTGGGCGGCATCGGTTAGTGGAGAATAAATGAAACTCTCGGTTGTAATCCCGGTTTATAACGAGAAATCGACGATTTCAGGCGTCATCGAGAAGGTGCGTCAAGTCCCGATTGAAAAAGAGATCATTGTTGTGGATGACGGCTCAACAGACGGTACCTCCGATGTCCTTACCCGGCATGATGATGATCCCATTATCACCATACACAAATCCATGGTCAATTTCGGCAAAGGTGCGGCGGTTCGAATCGGTTTCAAGTATGCCACCGGTGACATGGTGATCATTCAGGATGCGGATTTCGAGCTGGATCCGCAGGAATATCCCCAGCTCATGGCACCCATAGAAAAGGGGGAAGCCGATGTGGTTTATGGAAGCCGGTTCAAGAAACTTGAACAGAAAGTGGCTTTTCTCAATCTGCTGGCGAATAAATTTCTGGTTTTTTTAACCAATGTGTTGTACGGCTCAAAACTGACCGATATGGAGACCGCTTACAAAGTATTCCGTATCGATGTGGTTAAAAAAATTAAATTAAAATCAATGGGATTTGAATTCGAGCCCGAGGTGACGGCCAAAATCCTTCGGGCTGGATACCGGATTGTTGAAGTGCCGATCACATATCACCCGCGCACGGTTGAGGAAGGCAAGAAAATCGGTTGGCGCGACGGCGTGAAAGCGATCTGGAACCTGTTCAAGTATCGTTTTTCCTCTTAAATCATTCCCATCTGATCCCATGCGGTGGGCTGCGGATTGAACCGCCTCCTGATTTGTGGTAAAACAGATCCCTGATATTGCCACCCCTGATTGGCTGAACAATGAAAAACAAGTTCTTTGCGTTTACTCTGGACTTGGAGCCTGATCATGGAGGTTTGCTGGACAAAGAGCATGGCAACCTGGAGTCTCCGGAACGGATCGAACCGCTGCTGAAGATGCTGGCCGAAGAAGAAGTGAAAATGTCGGTGTTCGTAGTCGGCGAAGTGTTACGAAAATTTCCCCGGGTCATCGAACTCTTCAGTCGTTACGACGCAGAGTTTCACGGGCACAGTTATTCGCATGACGCGCATGCGGCTGACTCCACGGAAGAAATCAGCAAATGCAAACAGGTTTACGAGGAATATTTCAAGACGCCGCCGCTCGGTTACCGGGCGCCTTTGGGCAAGATCAGCGACCAGGGGGTCGCCAGCCTGGAAAAAGCCGGGTTTCAATTTGACGCAAGTGTATTCCCCTCCTTCTTCCCCAATCCCTTTAAATACCTGTTTTTCCCCCGCAAGCCTCATTTGTACAAAAACACTTCTGTTCTGGAGATTCCTAATTCATCCCTGACTCCACTGCAGTTGACGTTCTCAATATCATATATCAAGCTGCTGGGATTCCGGTTTTACCGCACGTTGATGGAGTTCTGGAAGATCCCGGACGTGCTGGTGTTCGGGTGTCATTTGCATGATTTTCTGCCGCACCCGCAAGCCATCCGTCGATTGCCGCTATTCTGGCGCATGATCTATTCCCGCAACAAGACGAAAGGCATGGAGTACACGCGGCGCATGATCCGCTTGTTCCGCAAAAAGGGCTACACTTTTGTGTTCATGTCCCAAATCAACACCATGTTCAGGAGCGCAGCAGATGAAGCGAAACAACACACCAGCCGGTGAACGCAATGGACAGGAAACGCAGGTAAAGGATTACTTTGAAGAAATCGCGAGAACTTTCGATTCCTATTACCGGGATGACGCGGACACCCATGGCCTGGTCGGGAAATTGGCGCACCGGATTTTTCGCAAGCCGGCGCTGGCCTGTCGCTTTGACGCCACTTTCAGGTTGCTGAAAGATATCCGGGACAAGCACATCCTGGACGTGGGTTGTGGTTCAGGAATTTATTGCATTGAGATCGCGCGCCGGGGAGGGCGGGCGACCGGAGTCGATATTGCCGGCGAAATGATTGAATTGAGCCGGGAAAACGCCGGCCGCGCCGGGGTGGCGGATCGTTGCACCTTTGTGCAGATGGATCTGAGCGAATTCTGCGAGTCTTCTACTCCATTTGACGCCCTGATCGCCATCGGCCTGTTTGACTATATATCTCCTGAGAAGCAACGGGGAGTGTTGGAGCGACTCTTTGCCGCGTCCGCCAAAGATGTGGTGGTGGCATTCCCCAAGAAGTGGGTGCCGGGCGCCCTGGTTCGCAAACTATGGTTTCTGACCAAGAAACTGGATGTCTATTACTTCACGAGGCGACGGATCCGCGGGTTGCATCAGAATACGGGATACGCCGCCGAGTTTATCAACTGCGGACCGCTGTGGTGTGTCCGGTTCTATCGGGACTGATTCAACATGGACGAAATGGATGCCCGGCTTGAGCGGGAAGCCCGGGCCATTTACCAAGTGATTCTCAGGCGGGACCCGGACCCACGCCTGGTGGACCGCTACGTCAAGGCGAACCATTCTCTTTGCGGCGATGAGGAAATTCCGCGATTTTCCCAGCTGGTGGATCGGGGGGTCGACCTCGAGGCGATGGAGTTTGCCTGGAGATTAAAAGATGCCCGCAACCCGTTGACCCGCAAGGTTCACATTATGATTTATCTGGCTGAAGCGATCCCGGTGAATTTTCCCGCTTTTTTTAATTCGCGTCGCCGGCGTTTAGGGGCGCTGTTCATCCTGTTCTGGCATTTCGTGCGCAGCGTATACAAGGGCATCAAGGGCGTAGTGCTCTTGAAGAGGTGGAAGATTGCATGAAATCATCGTTATCGGATCGGGACCCTCCGCGGCCGCGGCCTTGCTTGAACTCAAGTCCCGGGATGTACTGGTCCTGGATGTGGGCAACCGATCTCCCTTGAAAAAAGAGGTTCGCCGAAACCTTTTCGATATCCGGGAAAATGATGACGATCAGGATCGCATGCTGATCGGAGAAGGCTTTGAAAGCCTCAAAAACGTGGTATCCGAAGATGTCATTACGGTTAAACTCAAGGCACCCTATGTATCTTTCGTCTTGAAAGACCTGCAACGGTTCTTCCCTGTTCGTTCCGAAGACTTCACTCCCTTTCTCAGTTATGCTTTCGGTGGCCTTGCCAATGCCTGGGGAGGGGGGGCCTATCCTTTTACCGATTATGAACTCAGTGGTTTCCCGATTGATTACCGGGACCTGGAACCGTTTTATTCAATTCTGGATGACCATGTCGGCATCAGCGGCACGCATGACGACCTGTATGAATACCTGGGTCCCTGCGAAAAGATGCTTCCTCCGGTACAATTGGGCGCCAGCGGGCAGAATCTGATGAAAGCCTACCGCAACCATCGCCTGCGATTGCAGCGACGTGACATCACACTCGGTCGCAGCCGCTTGTGTGTCCTGACGGAGAGAAAGAACGGCCGCCGGGCCTGTGCTTACGAAAACCTGAGTTTCTTTACCTGTAATTCAAGTTATTTTTACAACCCCGCTTTTACCGTGAAAGAAGTGCTTCGCGATTCAACGATCGCTTATGTTCCCGGAATCTTTGTGGACTCTTTCCGCCAGGAGCGTGGCGTGGTGACTGTAACCGCTCGCGAGGTGGACGGCGGGAAACGGCGCGCTTTCCGATGTCGCCGGCTGGTGATTGCTACCGGCACCCTTGGTACGGGGCGCATGGTACTGAACTCCTTTGGTGATTTCTCTACCCGTCTGCCGTTGATGGAAAACGCGTTGTCCATGATTCCCTTCATTGATATCCGCAATCTGGGAGCGCCTCTGGATCGTACGGGATATGAGGGGGGTGCCATCAATCTTCTATATGATGGCCCCCTGTGGGAAGAAAAGGTGCTGGGCGCATTGTCCACCTATATTTCTCCATTACGGGGGGATGCTTTCTCTTATTTCCCCTTTGCCGCCAAAGGTACGCTGGCTCTCATGAAGTACATGCTGCCGGCATTGTCCGTGATGCTGATGTTTTATCCCTCACATCCCCGGGACGGCAATTTTGTGACCTTGCAGCCGGACGGCGGCCTGCAAATTCGTTATGGGGATGTGGACAAGCTGGGGCGGTTGGAAAAAAAAATCATTCGAAGTTTTTTCGGCCTGGGGTTTCTTTCCGCGCCGTTCCTGGTCCAGTATCCACGTCCGGGGAACAGCATTCACTATGCCGGTACGGTTCCCATGGGACGGTTCGAACTTCCCTACCATGTGGACCGGGACTGCCGGCTGAACCGGGCCCGGAACGTAATCCTGGTTGACGGCTCGGTTTTTCCGGTGTTGCCCGCGAAGAACCTCAGCTATACCATCATGGCCAATTCCATGCGCGCAGCTCGCGCCATGAAAGCTGATCTGGACTCGACTCCTCTAGTCGGGTGAGTGTAAGGCGCGCCGGATTCGGCCTGAAGTCGCAGTCGGGCCGGCTCGCCGGTTTTTGAGACATATTGTTCGCTTTGGTTTATTGCAGAAGGAGGCAGGCATGCGGAGATTGCTTGGGTTTGTATTGTTTCTGATTGTTCTGCTGCTTTCCATTGTTCGCGTTCTCTGAAAAAACTGGGCGTAAAATGAAAATGCACATGCATGGCGCGGATTTGCACCGCAGAGATCGTTTGCGGGTGGACAGTCGCGATGTGGACCGGTTTCAACGCGTCCGCCCGGGAGCCATCTGTGCCATGATGCAGGAGAGTGCCTGGCGTCATGCGGAATCCATGGGATTCGGATATTTTCACCTGGCTCGAGAAGGCCGTTTCTGGGTGTTGGATGAAGTACCGCCGCGAGTTTTCGATTTTACCGGCTCCGTCATTACCCGGCGTGTGGAAGCCGCCTGGTCGGATATTGATCTCAATGGTCATGTCAACAACACCCGCTACGTGGACTGGATGCTGGACGGGTTCAACGAAGACTTTCACCGCCGGCATTTGCCGCGGCGCATTGAGATGAATTTTGTCGCAGAACTTCGGCAGAACGAAGCCCTGGAACTGAACTATCTGGAAAATAGGGATAAATCCTGGTTGGTGAACGGTAAAAAACCGGGTGGAGAGTCGGTGGTGCGCGGCCGTCTCTATTGGCATACGGCCTGACAAAAACGGCTATTTTTCGTCCAGGCGCTGTTTCAGGCGCAGGGCACGGTCGCGCAGGGCGATGGCTTTCTCGAAATCCAGTTTTTCCGCGGCATCGCGCATCTCTTTTTCCAGTTGGATGATCAGGTTGGGCAATTGCGCCCGCGGAAGGTGCCGGCTGTCGGAAACCTCCACTACTTTTTCCTGTACGGGCTTCATGATTGTCTTCGGCTGGATGCCGTGGCTGCGGTTGTGGGCTTGCTGAAGCAGGCGACGTCGTTGCGTTTCTTCCATGGCCGCCTGCATGGAAGGGGTGATTGTGTCAGCGTAAAGGATGACCCGGGAATTCGCGTTGCGAGCCGCGCGGCCGATGATCTGGATCAGGCTGGTGGCGTTGCGCAGAAAACCCTCTTTGTCCGCGTCCAGGATGCCGATAAAGCCCACTTCCGGAATATCCAGTCCTTCGCGCAGCAGGTTGATTCCCACCAGTACATCAAAAACCCCCAGGCGCAGTTCGCGGATGATCTCATTGCGTTCCAGGGTGTCGATTTCCGAGTGCAGGTAGCGGGCGCGGAAACCTTTTCCCGCCAGGTGCTCCGTCAATTCTTCCGCCATGCGCTTGGTCAGGGTGGTCAGCAGGCAGCGGTCGCCCTGTTTCGTGACAGTCCGGATCTCCCGCTCCAGGTCAGTCACCTGGCCGGCAACCGGGCGAACCTCGACCGGGGGATCCAGCAAACCGGTGGGGCGGATGATCTGTTCCACGGCTTTGCCGGAGCGGGAAAGTTCGTACTCCCCGGGCGTGGCCGAAACAAACAGGGTGGGCCGGTTCTCGACATAGGACTCGAACTCGTCTAACCGCAGCGGGCGGTTGTCATAAGCGCTGGGCAGTCGGAATCCGTAGTCGACCAGGTTCTTTTTGCGGGAGTAATCTCCGCGGTACATGCCGCGTAACTGGGGAATGGTCTGGTGGCTTTCGTCGATCACCAGCATGAAATCGCGCGGGAAATAGTCCAGCAGGCAATACGGCTTTTCTCCGGGTTTGCGGTTATCGAAATGACGTGAATAGTTTTCGATGCCTTTGCAGAATCCGGTTTCCTGCAGCATTTCCAGGTCGTACCGGGTGCGTTGCTTCAGGCGGTGGGCTTCCACCAGCCCGAGTGCGGGAAGGCGGGTATTCAGCTCGGCCCGGATTCCCGCCATGGCGCGTTGCATTTCGCTTTCCGGGATGACGTACTGACCGGCGGGAAACACGTGGTAGTAATCCAGGTGTTCAAGGTTTTCCCCGTTCAGGCGGTCAATCCGGGTTATGCGCTCCACCACGTCGCCGAACAGCTCTACACGGATGATGTCATTGCCGTGACCCGGCACCAGGTCCACGGTGTCTCCCCGAACGCGGAAGCGGCCGGGCCCGGTCTCCATGTCGTTGCGTTCATAGCGAATCCGCAGCAGCCGCTCCAGCAGTTCCCGGCGTTTCAGATGTTGGTTGATTGCGATTTCGAATCCCAGCCCCCGGTAGTAGGCGGGGTTGCCGGCACTGAAAATGCAGGAAACCGATGCCACCACGATGACGTCCCGCCGCGAAAGCAGGGAGGACGTAGCGGCAAGGCGCATCTGTTCGATGCGCTCGTTGATGGACATGTCTTTCTCAATGAACTGATCTTTCTGGGGAATGTATGATTCCGGCTGGTAGTAATCGTAGTAGGAAACGTAGTACTCCACACGGTTGCGGGGGAAAAACCCGCGGAATTCATTGTAAAGTTGGGCCGCCAGTGTCTTGTTGTGGGAGATGACCAGGGTGGGGAGTTGCAGCTGTTGGATCACCTGGGCGACTGTATAGGTTTTTCCGGATCCGGTTACCCCCATCAAGGTCTGGTGCAGACGCCGGTCGTTCAAGCCCTTTACCAGGGCGGAGATTGCCTCGGGCTGTGAGCCCGCCGGATGGAAAGGTGCCTTTAAATCAAAATTCATGATCTCATCTTTTGATTGCGCAACCTGCGGTGATAGGCGAGGGCGAACCTGTGCGACTCGTCTCTCAGCCGTTGCAGCAGGCGCAGGGCGGGACGACGGTGATCCAGCAGGAGCGGGCTTTTTCGGGAGGGAACATACACCGATTCCTCGCGCTTGGCCAGGGCGATTACCGCCAGATCCAAATCCAGTTTTTGTACGGCACGCTCTGCGATGTTGCGCTGGGGCAGGCCTCCGTCCACCACCACCAGGTCGGGAAGATCGCTTCCTTCCCGCAGCAGGCGGCTGTAGCGGCGGGTTACCACTTCATCCATAGCTGCGGGGTCGTTGATACCGGAGACATTGCGGATACGGAATCGCCGGTAGGCGCCGGGTTCCGGGCGGCCATCGCGGAAACGCACCATGGAAGCCACCATATCACTTCCCTGCAGGTGGGAAATGTCAAAACACTCCATGATCAGGGGGGGTCGATCCAGTCCCAGCAGTTCCTCCAGCTCTTTCAGGCTGTCCGGGCCGCTGAAGTAGGTTGTCTCCAGGTTTAATTGTACGAGTTCCAGGAGGCGGCGTTTGTTTCCCCTTTGGGGGACGGTTACGGTCACCCGGCCGCCCCGTTGCCGAGACAACCATTCCCGCATACCCGGTCCCGGATCCTCGGACAGGATGATTTCCCGGGGGACCGGTTGGGACGCGTAGTATCGTGAAAGAAATTCTTCCGGCGCATCATCTCCCGCCTCGAAAACGAATTCTTCTTTGCCTTCCAGGACGCCGTTCCTCACGCCGAACCGCATGATGAGTGTTTGCCCTTCCCGGGTCAGGCTGTGGATGATATCCGCCTGATGCGGCCGCGCCGTCTGAACCTGCTGCCGCTCGAGGGTATGCTGCAGCGAGTGGATGCGGTTGCGCAATTGCAGGGCGCTTTCGTATTGCATGCCTGCCGCGGCTTTGTTCATGCGGGCTTCCAGGCGGGGGATCAGTTGCCGGATCCGGCCTTTCAATACCTGGCGCGCATCCCGGACACGTTGGGCGTAATCATCGGCGCTTACTTCCCCCGCGCAGGGAGCGCAACAGGTTCCCATCTGTTTGCGCAGGCAGGCGCGTTTGGGCAATCTTTTACAGGTGCGCAGGCCGAAGATGTTGTTGAGGGTGGTGCGGATTTCATTGCGCGCTGTACCGGAAACATAGGGGCCGAAGAACTCTCCTCCTGCCTGCACTCTTCGTGCCGTCACAATACGGGGAAATGTTTCGGCGGTGATATGCAGCCAGGCGTAGGTCTTGGCGTCCTTGAGGTCCACGTTGAAGCGGGGCTGGTGTTTCTTGATCAGGGTGTTTTCCAACAGGAAGGCTTCGACTTCGTTGTGCGTGACTATTGCGTCTACATCGCGGGCCAGATCGAGCATGCGCCGGATCCTCGGCCCATGGTTACGGGAATGGAAGTAGTTCGATACCCGTTGTCTCAGATCGCGGGCTTTGCCGATATACAACGGTTGCCCGTGGGAGTTGCGAAATATGTAACAGCCTGGAAGATGGGGAAGTCGCGAGGGATCAATCATTCAATATCCCTGCCAGCCACTTTCCCGTGTGGCTGTGGCGATTCCGGGCCAATTCTTCCGGGGTTCCGGCAGCCACGATTTCACCGCCGCCGTCGCCGCCTTCCGGGCCCAGGTCAATGATATGATCCGCGCATTTGATTACGTCCATGTTGTGTTCGATCACCACCACGGTGTTGCCCCGTTCCACCAGGCTGTTGAGAACTTCCAACAACTTGAGGATATCATGCGCATGCAAACCGGTGGTGGGTTCATCGAGCAGGTACAGGGTGCGTCCGGTATCGCGCTTGGACAACTCCCGGGTAAGCTTGATGCGCTGGGCTTCACCGCCGCTGAGGGAAACCGAGCTCTGTCCCAGCTTGATGTAACCCAGGCCCACTTGTTGCAGGGTTTCCAGGCGATTGCGGATTGCGGCCTGGTGAGCGAAGAGCTCCATGGCTTCATTCACACTCATGTTCAGGACATCGGCGATGGAATGACCTTTGAACGTAATGTCCAGGGTGTCCCGGTTGTAGCGCTGTCCCTTGCATTCCTCGCATTCTACATACACATCCGGCAAAAAGTTCATTTCGATTTTGATTACGCCGTCTCCGTGGCAGGCTTCACAGCGGCCGCCCTTGACGTTGAAAGAGAACCGGCCGGGCTGGTAGCCTCGCAGTTGGGCCTCTCGGGTTCGGGAAAACACCTGGCGGATATCGCCGAATACTTTCGTGTAGGTGGCGGGGTTGCTGCGGGGTGTCCGGCCGATGGGGCTTTGATCAATCACGATGACTTTGTCCAGCATCCCGTTATGTTCCAGTGTGTCGTGGTCGCCGGCAGCCATTTGGGATTCATGCAGCAATCGCATCATCGCGGGGTAGATGATGTCGTAAACGAGCGTGGATTTACCGCTGCCGGAGACCCCGCTGACAACGGTGAAAGTCCGGGTGGGAATGGTTGCGGTGATGTTTTTCAGGTTGTGTTCACGACATCCGCTGACCTCTAACGGCGGGCCGCCGCCTCTTCTCCGGGAAGGCACCGGAATGCGCCGGCGGCCGGAAAGATATTGGCCGGTCAGGGAGGCCGGATGCAAGGAAATTTCTTCTGGTGTGCCCTGGGCCACGACATGGCCGCCTTCCAGGCCGGCTCCCGGCCCCATGTCCAGCACATGGTCCGCGTGGCGGATGGTTTCTTCGTCGTGTTCCACCACGATCACCGTGTTTCCCAGATCCCGCAATTGGTGGAGGGTTTTGATGAGTTTGCGGTTGTCCCGCTGGTGCAGCCCGACCGACGGTTCGTCCAGGATATAGAGCACGCCCATGAGGTTGGAGCCGATCTGGGTGGCCAGGCGGATGCGCTGGGCTTCGCCGCCCGAAAGCGAACCGGCGCTGCGTGACAGGGTCAGGTATCCCAGGCCGACGGTATGGAGGAACTCAAGCCGGTTAGTGATTTCCTGAACAACCTGGCGGGAAATGAGCATGCGGCGGTGGTCCATCTGCAGGCTGCGGAAAAATCCCAGGGCCGCTCTGATTGAGAGGTCGGCGATGTCCGCTATGGAGCGGTCCGCTACGGTGACGGCCAGCACCATCTCTTTCAGGCGTTTGCCGCCGCATGAAGGACAGGGAAAGGTGCGCATGAATTTTTCCAGTTCGCGGCGGCGGTAATCCGAATCCGTCTGGCGATAGAGGCGTTCCGCCTGCGGGGCCAGGCCCTCCCAGGTCCCGTTGTGGGACCAGTTGACCTCGCCCTTCTTCATGCTCATGCGGAAAGCGATTTTTTCGGTTGATCCGAACATGAGGGCCCGGTATTGCCGGGGGTCCAGGCGTTGAATGGGGGTGAACAGGTCGAATCCGAAATGCAGGGCCACCGCGGCCAGGTATTGACCGCGCCAGCCGTCCATGGCGTTGCGGTACAATGCCACGGCCCCGTCGGCGATGCTGAGTGATCGATCCGGAATGATGAGTTCCGGATCGAATTCCATGCCGACGCCCAGTCCGTGACAAGCGGGGCAGGCGCCGAAAGGACTGTTGAACGAGAACATGCGTGGCTGCAATTCCTCTATCGACAGGCCGCAGCGGGGACAGGCCATGATGGCGGAAAAGATGTGATCGTTCCCGTTTCCATCCACCAGGACAACCAGGCCGCCGGAACGGGACAAAGCGGCCTCACAGGCTTCAGAGAGCCGGGTTTCATCCGCATCGCGCAGGCGGTCCATTACCAGTTCGATGTCGTGTTGGCGGTACCGCTCCAGGGTTGGGGGCTTTTCGGTACGTTCCATGCGGCCGTTTACCCGTACCCGGGTGAATCCCTCCCGGTGCAGATCGGCGAAGAGCTTTTCATGGGTTCCTTTTTTGCGCCTCACCAGTGGGGCGAGTACGGTGAAGGGCAAAGAAAGTTCCGTAAAGATGGATCGAGCGATGCTCTGGGGTGAACGTGGCTCTATGGGCACATTATGAACCGGGCAATGGGGAATACCGACGCGGGCGAAGAGCAGGCGCAGGTAGTCGTATACCTCTGTAACCGTACCCACCGTACTGCGGGGGTTGCGACTGGTGGTTTTCTGTTCAATGGCTATGGCCGGAGACAGGCCTTCGATGGTGTCCATGTCGGGCTTGTGCATCAGCCCCAGGAACTGGCGCGCGTAAGCGGAGAGGGACTCCACATAGCGTCGGCGGCCTTCCGCGTACAGGGTGTCGAATGCAAGTGAAGACTTTCCGCTGCCGGAGAGTCCGGTGATCACGATGAGGCGGTCACGGGGTAGCTGGACGTCGATGTTCTTGAGGTTGTGTTCACGGGCTCCGCGGATAATGATATGGCGCATGGCCGCCATTATAACCCGGAAGCGGCCCCGGACCAATGACCGGAGATTACGGGAAATTCAAAAAAAAATCGGGGGAGGGCGGGAATGTCCCCCCTCCCCCGGCAATATTCAGGCTGGGATCGGTGCGCTGGGAAGCCCGTCCAACAACTTGAGTGAAGTGTTCATGTCCGCTTCCGGCAGAATGTAATCCGTCAGTTCACCCCGCAAAAAGCGTTCGTAACCCGAAAGGTCCATCAGGCCGTGGCCGCTCAGGTTAAAGAGGATTGTGCGTTCGCGGCCTTCTTCCCTGGCGCGGTTGGCCTCGTCGATCACGGCCGCGATGGCATGGCTGGTTTCAGGAGCCACGATCAGGCCCTCGCTGCGGGCGAAAAGCAGCGCGGCTTCATAACACCGCAATTGCGGGTAAGCGCGTGGACGCAACAAGCCTTCCACCGCGGCCTCGGAAACCATCGGCGCCATGCCGTGGTAACGCAATCCGCCGGCGTGAATGGGGGGAGGGATGAAACCGTGACCCAAGGTATGCATGGCCAGCAACGGCGTGAGCCGGGATGCGTCGCCGTGGTCGTAAGTATAGGGGGCGCGGGTGAGGGTGGGGCAGGAAGTGGGTTCCACCGGGATGATGTCGATGTCGGCACCATGGATTTTATCGCGCACGAAAGGGAAAGCCAGCCCGGCAAAGTTGCTTCCCCCACCCACGCAGCCGATTACTGTGTCCACCTTCTGCTCGCCGGCCAACTTCATCTGCTGTTGGGCTTCCTGGCCGATTACGGATTGGTGCAGCATGACGTGGTTGAGCACACTGCCCAGGGAGTAGCGGGTGCGACCGGTCGAATCTGAGACCGCGGCTTCCACGGCCTCGCTGATGGCGATTCCCAGGCTGCCCGGGGTATCGGGGTCGGACGCCAATACCTGTCGGCCGCAGGAGGTTTCCGTGCTGGGGCTGGCGATGCAATCGGCCCCCCAGGTCTGCATCATGGTCTTGCGCATCGGTTTCTGGTCAAAGCTGATGCGCACCATGTAGACGCGACACTCTATGCCCAGCAGACTGCAGGCGAAGGCCAGGGCGGATCCCCATTGGCCCGCGCCGGTTTCCGTGGTCAAGCGCCGGATGCCGGCCTCACGGTTGTACCAGGCCTGGGCCACGGCGGTGTTGGGCTTGTGGCTTCCGGGAGGGGAAACGCTTTCGTTCTTGAAATAGATCCGGGCCGGAGTGTTGAGGGCTTTTTCCAGGCGTTCGGCCCGGTGAAGCGGGGTCGGGCGCCAGCGGGAAAGCAGTTCCAGAACACCCTCGGGAATGTCCACCCAGCGCTGGGTGCACATCTCCTGTTCAATAAGGTTGGCGGGAAAAACCGGCGCCAGTTGTTCCGGGGTGACGGGATTGCCGTCGGGTCCCAGGGGGGGCGGTACCGGCCGGGCCAGGTCCGCCGCCAGATTGTACCACTGCCTGGGCAACTGGTTGCGCGGTAACTGGATAATGGTAGACATGATTCCTCCTTTGTCATGTGGTTGGGTTTGAAAGAAAGGGGACGGTGGCTTGATGGAGTCAGCGGGCGGGGCAAACCGCCCAGGGGGCCCAGGCGAAAAGTGAAACAGCGAAAGGTTTTGCGGCATGTATCCAGGCTGGTGAGAGGTCACCGCAGGGACGAGCCTGGAGCCGCTTGTTTCTATGCATAGAAACATTCAACCACAACCGTTTGCCCTTGTCAAGAAAAAAAAAGTTGAAGAGTTGAAAAGTTGGGTTCTCTTCCATTTTGTGTGGGTTTGCACGTCACTCTGGTTTAAAAAGGGAAAGGCTTTTGAAGAGTACCCTTTCGGGCATAAATCACCGCTCACCACTTCGGTGTTCTTCGACGGCTTAAGATGGCCATGGTGGATGTTCGGGATGTTTCCGAGGCCATCTTTCGTCTTCGGGGAGTACCCCTCAGCCGACCATTCTGTCTCAGACCATGGGGCCCCGGAACCTACGTTTGCGTTCGCTTATGCTTTATGCCCTGCGGGTATGTATGCCCTCTGGGTACTCTTCCTCACAACTGCTTACTGATTCCCAATATATATTTACCCACACTAAACGTAATAGAACCAAAAGTTGGAGAGTTGGAAAGTTGGAGAGAAAGGGACAGGCAGGCAGGAGTAGGGGCGAAAAATTTTTCGCCCGTATGAGATTTCTTGCCGATTCCGCAAATTACTTGTCAGGCTTTTTTCTTTACTATTCGGAAAAGGCCTTGTCTGCTTCACTTTCAGTCTACTTGTTCTTGATTTCTTTTGCGGATATCCGGCCCACCGGTGCGGTGTAGATGGTGAACTCGTCTTTCCCGTCCACGCCCAGCAGTGTGTCGGAGCGTTCCTGGTGGTAGCCGTCCACGGCGCAGGTACCCGCGCCGATCGATTCAGCGGCCAGGTAGAGATTCTGACACAAGTGACCGCTGTCCTGGGCGATAATCTTGGGAGATTGGAAGCCGTAGCGCCACTCGGTGCGGTAGGGAACGCAGGTCCAGAAAAACACCACCGCCGCCTGTTTGACAAAGCCGCTGCCCCAACAGGCGGCGGCGGCCTCGGCTGACAGGTCTTTGCCGGTTTTCATGGGCAACAGCTTATGCTCCAGGGGCAGGTAGCGATAGAGCCCTGCTGCAATGCCCTTTACGCGGTTAATGACCAGGTAGGTGACGAAGGGATGACGCGCCCCGCCTGAAGGCACGGTGCGCAAGGTATAAACAACTTTGCCGCCCCGTTCAAGGGTACGGGAAACCCCCTGGATGCTCCACAACAGGAAGCTGAGCTCTTCTACGGACAGAGGATCCGGACTGAAGGATCGGCGGCTGCGGCGCTGTTTCATGGCCTCGATCAGGGGCATGCGTCCCAGGGTGATCTTTTCCAGGGGAACCAGGACCACCAGTTCGGCGTCCTGAGGATAGGCTTTCTGTACCGGCGGGATGGGTTTTTTGAGGCGCTGATCGGTCTGGAGTTTTTCCCAGGCTGCCCAGTACTCTTTGAGGAAAGAACGCTGCAATGATATGGGAATTTCAGAGATGTCTTTGTATCGGGGTTTATCCGTATTCTGGTCGGGATTTGCGTGGATCGACGCCCCCAGGATCAGCAACAGGACCATGATAAAGGCTGTTTTTTTCATGCTTCCCTCCTTTTCCCTGCCATATGGTTATACATAAATGGAGAAGAAAAAGGTAGGGCGGCCGGTTCCGGGTGATTGCTGAGGTTGTCAAAATTCGTGGAGTATTTATACAAGAGCAAGTTCAAGCCTGTGTTTGACCTTTTCCCATTCAGGCAGATGGGATTCCAGCATGCGATAGAATTCAGAATCATGGTTCTTGTGTTTGAGGTGACAGAGTTCATGAATGATTACGTAATCGATGCATTCTCTGGGCGCCTTAATCAAATCGGAATTCAGGATCATCGTCTTCCCGTTGGTCAGGCTTCCCCAGCGCTTTTGCATCTTCTTGATTCTGATCACGGGCTTTATAAACCCCAATTTTTCGAATGCCGGCCAGGATCGCTCAAGGCTATCTTGGTAATGTGCCGCGGCTCGATTCCGGTACCACTTTTCAAGCAGTTTCCTCACTTTTTCCGGTTCATTTATGGGAGAGCACGATATTTCAAAAAAACCCCGGGAAAGTTTGACGCCTTCGGGCTTGGCGGCGGATATTTTCAAGCGGTATTGTCGGCCGAGGTAAAGGTGGGTTTCTCCACCCACAAATTTTTTATCAGGCGTACGGGGGGTGAACTGGTTGAAGTATTGCTGCTGCTTGAGGATCCAGCGGATTCTTTTGCGAATTCTCTTTTCAATGACCTGTAAATCCGCTCCAAGGGGCGCTTTGATGACCAGGGAACCGTCGGGATGGACCGCGATTTCCAGTGTTTTCCGGTTCAGCAGGAAAAGTGTGTACTCAAGTTGTTGTGCCCCAAGATCAAGTACTTTGAATTCGCAGTTCATCAAGAGTTCCTGTTGCGTGCGATGCGCATGGTTCTTTCAATAATGGCATCCATCTTTACAGGATCCAGGTCCAGGTTTCTCTTGGCGTTCAGTTCATCAAATAGATAATCATCAATCGCATTGGCGGCCTGGTTCTGCGCGTCTTCATCCTGCCAGAAATTTACTTTGTATCGTTGCTTCAGAATATCGAATATCTTTTTTGCGGTATCAGCTGCAATGTTATTCACTTCACTCTCATCCAGGCCGCAATCTGAGAAAATATCTTTCAAAACACCAAAATATGCTATCGCTTCATCCAATCCCTCTAACTTGTCCGGTACATGGTCGTGTTCCTTGCCGACCACTTTGTCGCGGATTGCCGTGACTTTATCCAGGTACTCCAGGTCGCTTATCCGCTTGGCCCTGAAATCATCGATGGTCTGCTGAATCAGTTTGGAAAACTTCTCATAGAAGACGGGATCTTCTTCAAGTTTCTCGTGAACGATTTTTGCGGTCGCATGAGCGATGGTGTCCGCTTTGGACGCGTCTGTTCTGATACTGGAATAAACCCCCCTGTTCTCCTTCACGCTGGAAAAAGAGTGATCGTCAAATATGTCCACCGGTTCGTTTAATTGAATGACTTCATTGGCCTGAAGGTGAGTGTCCAACAGCTTCTTGATTCTCGGTTCATAGTCTCTATAGTCAATTGATTCGGCGTAGCGCAGTTTTACCGAAGCCCGTAAGGCCTGGAATCTTTTCAAATCCTTTTTATACCTTGATATTTTTCCGGCTTCCGTTTCCATCATAAAAACCTCGGAGGACAGCGCTATGGCCAATACTTTGCTGTAGTCTGATAGTTTCTGATAAAAGTCTTCTCTTTTGATTGGATCACTTAGCAGGCGTTCATATTCCTCTTCATCATCTTTGTTCCGGACTGTCTTGAAAACATCCCACAGCAACGCGTGCTTTCGAGGAAGCTTGGCGATTTCAGTGTTGATCGAATTAAGGGTGCCCTCAATATCTTTTTCGTCAAAGCCCTCCAGGGCGCCGTACATGTTAAGGGCCTGATCCAATTCACCAAGAACACTGGCGTAATCCACGATATAACCGAACTCCTTGCTTTCATACAGACGATTGACTCTGGCGATGGCTTGCAGCAATGTATGCTCCCTCAGGGTGCGGCACAGATACATCACCACGTTTCTGGGGGCGTCGAATCCGGTCAGGAGTTTGTCCACGACGATGATGATTTCGGGTTCGTCGCCGAACTTGAACCGGCTGATCAACTCGCTGTTGTGGAACTCTTCGGTTCCGTAGCGTTTCATCATTTTGTGCCAGAATTTGTTTACTCTATCCTTTGACTCATCATCCACATCGTCGTAGCCTTCCCGCAGGTCCGGCGGGGAGATCAGAACCGCGGAGCTTACGTGGCCGATTTCATCCAGGTATGCGTTATACTTGAGAGCCGCCACCTTCCCGGGAGCCACCAATTGCCCTTTGAAACCGGTTCCCTGCCAGTTGGCGCGGAAGTGTTCGCTGATATCAAAGGCCCGCATGAAGATCACCTGGTCGGCCTTGTTCAGCATCTCCGCCCGGGAGTATTTTTTCTTGAGGTCCGCCTGCTGCTCCTCGCTGAGTCCTTTCGTATGCCGGTCAAACCACAGGTCTATGGCCGCTTTGTTTTGCACCATCTCCACATGGCGGCCTTCGTACAAAAGGGGGACAACGGCCTTGTCCTTTACCGCCTGGGAGATTGGATAATGCGGGGATACCAGGCCGCCGAAACGGGCGAAGTTGTTTTTTTCCTTCTTCAATAAAGGGGTGCCGGTGAACCCCAGGTAACAGGCTTTGGGAAACATCTGGCGCATGCGGGCCGAAAAGGAACCGAACTGGGTTCGATGACTCTCATCCACAAGCACGAAGATGTCGGGTGATTGATCCTGAAATCTTTTGTAGTTCAGGGCTTTGTCGAATTTGTGCACCAGGGTGGTGATGACGCCCGCTTTCTTTTCATACACCAGTTCAACCAGGTGCCTGCCCGAGGTGGCCCGTTCCTTTTCCAGCCCGCAGGCGTGGAAGGTATTGCCCAGTTGCTTGTCCAGGTTCTCCCGGTCCGTTACCAAGACAATGCGCGGGTTTTTCACTTGATGGTCCAGTGCCAGGTTGCGGGCCAGCATCACCATGGTCAAGGATTTCCCCGAACCCTGGGTGTGCCAGACCATGCCCCCTTTGCGACGCCCCTCATCATCGATTTCGCGTATCCTTCGCAGAATGGACTTGACCACAAAGTACTGCTGGTAGCGGGCCAATTTCTTCTGACCATTGTCAAATAGAGTGAATTTGTATGCCAGCTCCAATAATCTTTCGGGGCGGCAAAGGTAATACAGAGCGCGATCCTGTTCCGTGACCAGACGATCCTGGCCGTTCCGCGGATAGCCGTGCCCGACAAAATCCATAAGCTGTTGCCCAGCATCTTCACTCAGTGGTCGGCTGACGATATCCTTGATTTTCCGCTCTTCCGCTTCCGTCACCTTGTGTTCCCGCCAGACCCCCCAGAATTTCGCCCCAGTTCCCGCGGTGGCGTACTTGGCGGCGTTTTTGTTGGTTGCCAGGAGTAATTGGGAGTATATGAAAAGCCTGGGAATATACTCGTCTTTCTGATTGCGGATCGACTGGGAAACCGCTTGTTCGATGTCCGTTTGAGGAGACTTGCACTCGATGACTACCAGGGGAATCCCGTTGACGAAAAGCACCAGGTCCGGACGCGCGGTTTCAACGGAACGGGTTCGTTCAACGCTGAATTCCGGAGAAACGTGGTACACGTTCCGTTCGGGATTTTCCCAGTCGATATAGTTCAGGGTAAAGCTGCGGGTATCCATGCCGGCGGTCTGTTCCAGGGCGGTGCCCAGGGTAAGGAGATCGTATACGGCTTCATTGGTTTTTTGCAGGCCGTCGTATTGAATGTTCTTGAGTTGCAAAATGGCGGATTGGATGTTCTCTTCACTGAAGAGGTATTCCTGTCCCTTGTGCTGAATGCGGTTGATCTTTTTGAGCTGGTTCCGCAGGATGTTTTCCAGGATGATGTTTGACGGGTTGTCCTGGCGTTCCCAGAGGGCGTCGGTGGGAGACAGGTACTCATATCCCAGGTTGATCAGCACCTGCAACGCCGGCACCTGTGAAACCCCCTTCTCACTAACCTGAAACTCACTCATTCAGTCTTTCTCCGCTTCTTAAATTCCACATAAGACTAGAATCCTTTGAAACTAATCACTTCATCGACTCTTCTTCAAAACGTTCCAATTCCAGATCAGCATGAATCTTTCTAATGATTGCTTTTATTTGTAGGTCAAGCAACTTTCCCTCGCTGTAATCAGCAGGCGCAACAAGGCTTACCCTCTCGTCTTTCATTAATTTGATTGCCTTCTCTTTCGCATTTCTTTTTCTCGGTGCATAAACAGCGATTGAATGACCTCCCAGTTCCTTAACAAGTTTCATGCACGGAACATCAGTCAATCCATCCCCAACATAAATCATGTGTTCGAAAGGGATATCACGCTCTCTTTTCTGTACAAATTCGTTTATTCTTGCATTGTCCCACACATTAAGAACACCTTTATTAATCCTGAAAAGGAATTGAGTCTTTGTAGTATAATTAATGGCAACGCCGGGTGAGATTGCGATACCATGCTGATCGTATATAAAAGAGGACGCAAAGATTTCTTTGAAATTTGAAGCAATGGTTGTACCCTCAACCATCTCTTTGATTCCTGAGGACAGAATAAAGTGCTGAGGATTCAAGTTCATTTCTTTTATATATTTGTCGATCCTTGAAAACCAAGTGTCAACTGCACTAAATAAACTTACTCGCCCTCCATAGGTTTTAAAGGATTCCTTAGTGATGCAAATCCACTTTCGGAAGTTGCCCTTTCAAGCATTAGTGTCATGTAGGATAGAATCTCATCAGCATTATTATCTTTAGCACGTTTTTTAACTGCAGCCCAAAAGTCTTTTGGTTCTACATTCAGTTTTGGAAAAAAGTCATACTCCTGCATATTGCCTGGAGAAAGTGTGCCATCAAAATCATAAATTATTGCAATTTTTCTTCTTCTTCTAGCCATTTACCCTCCTTATTTTCGATCCTTAGGTGGGTAAGGATCATTGCCATAACTGTTTCCTGATCTGATCCTTCCATTCCTGCCATGGATTTTCGTGTCTGACTGCTGATTCTTGGCAATATTTTCCGCAACTTCAATAGCCTCCACTTGGGTCTGAGTCACCCTGGTTGCTCTTGTGTTTCCTTCCCCTTTTACCGCCCATCCCTCAGGATGTTTTACAACGTGTTGATTCTTACCTTTCGCCATGATTATGCCTCCATATATTGGTTGACGATGTCCGGTTTTACCCGCCATTCCCCGGTCAAGAGTTTCTGCATTAATCCCCGCTTCTGTACTCTATATCTTTCGGCTAACTGGCAGAGGAAAGTAATCTCATTTTTTAGATCCAGAACTGTTTCAACAATCTTGATCTGTTCTTCAAGTGGCGGAATAAGTATTTTTATTTTCGAGAATTCACCCCAACGTAAACTGCCTCTCCGGTCTACAGATGAGCTCGTACTTACCCTGAAAATGTGTTTATAGATAGATGTTTTTAAAAGCATGAATAAATAATTCGGGCAAACCACATCTTGGTCAACTTCAAAAACAACATAGATTGGGCTGACGATTCCCTTGTCACAGTGTTCCAATAGCCCTATTGACCCTTCTTCGATATGATTAGATGGATATCCGAACTGATCTCTCTTGATCACTTTGTAGTTGGAAGTATCATGGCTGAACACTTTTTTACCAAAGTAATCTAAAGAGTTTACAAATCCGCTATGTTTCGAACATGAGAGTACAATCTCATGTTTATTTCCGTTTCTAAACGAGACCTCATGAGCAACACTACCAATTTCTTTGTACATCCAATCGGCGGGGTAATTGAAGAAGTGCCCTTCAATTGAGTTTCTCTTGCTTCCGCCAATTCTTGAATGGCCGAACAATAGAGATTGCATTGTTCTCCGCAACCACCTTTCTTTGGCCTGGATGAGTTTTTCGGTTTTTTCGGTGGCCTCGTCCCAGGTGGACAACAGAGCAGCGATGGCTTTTTGCTCGGGAAGAGGTGGGAGCTGGAATTCATAGT